>RPQK01000518.1 GCA_003819755.1 Acidobacteriota bacterium
CTCGAGGCGACGCCGCTTTCCCCTGTGCACAATCAATCCGGTTCAATGGTGATGCCGTTTGGCTCGATCCTGCATAGGGGAAAGCGGCGTCGCCTCGAGGCCTGATAAAGCGTCGGCATCTCGTTGCCGCCGCACTCCAAAATGGCCTGCGCCCCCGCGCTCCAAAAAGTAAATGGCAAGGGGGCGTCTCGCCCGCAGCTGCGAACCGCTATAACTCGGTCACTCGGCCTGTTTCCGCAGCCGCGCGGGCTTTCAGGACGATCTCGTTAACCCGGTATATTTCCTCAAGAGATATCGCGTGTTTGGTTTTGCCATACAACGACTCGAGAAAGTCGACGAAGAGCCGCTTCGACGCAGGCAGGTCCGGAGTCACTGGTTGTGGCCCCTGCTTGGACGTCATCACGGTCAAAACGCCTCCCTGGTATTCGATGATTCCCTGGGTGCCGGCGACTCGTAATCGGTCATCGCCGTGGCTCGGCGCAGTCGCGGGGCGTAGGTAGTCGAGGCGCAAGGAGGCAGAGCCGCGGTTCTCCAGCTGGAAGACGACGACCGCATTGTTCTCCATATCTCCCATTTCCGGGAACCCCACCCGGGACTGGAATCCTGCGGCCGACTTGAAATCCTGTCCACCCACGAAAAGCATCAGATCGACCATGTGGATGCCGATGTACGGTATCGTTCCCCCGTAACTCGCGCGGTTTTTCATCCAATCGGGGCGGGCTCCGAGCTTGTAGGATTTCTGGGCGGCCAGCATGACCACCTCTCCAATCTCGCCGTTTTTGACGACGGAGTGCATTTTGAGGTAGGGGGCTTCGAACCGCATCGGGAGCAGGATAGTCAGTGGAATGCCTGCTGTGGTGACGGCCGACCGGACCTGGGCGAGGTCCTCAAGGGTCAGGGCCAGGGGCTTCTCCGCGATAATGGGTATTTTGCGTGCGGCGCAGGCTTGAATGATGGAGGCCCGGGTGCCGTTTTCACCGCACACTGCCACTATCTCGAGCTTCTCACGGTCGAGCAGCTCCTGGTAGTCTGAGTACACCTTCGCCTTTTGAAGAAGAGGGTTCCCGGGCACGCGGCGGAGCAAGTCCGCGCTCTTTTCCGCGATGGCCGATATCTCGATCTGACGAACGACCTTGGCGGCATCAAGGATCTCCGAGTAATGCCCTTCGAGGCCGATAATGCCGACGCGGATTCGCTCGGGGAACTGGATCGGGGCCTGTGTTTGCATGGCCGTCAAAGTCACCGACCGGCTGCTGGCTGCCGCCGCGACGCCGATCCCGGTTTTGATCAATTGTCTTCGGTTCAGACTGGATTTCATTGGTTGCCTATTCCGTCCGTCGATTGTTGCCGGCGGCCATGTTGCCTCAAAACGAGGGAGCAGGCAATTTTATTGTGGCCGGACTCTCCAGAGTCCGGCAGGAACTGTCACCCTGTCACCCGTGGCGGTCCGCTCGGTATAACAGTTACCATTCCTTATGGCACCGCGCTCTGGACTGCATCTTGGCGAGAAAATCGCCCGGCGAATCCTCGGTTACTCCTTCGAGTACGTCATCAAGCTTTGGGGCGTCGCCGCCGCTTTGAATGTGATCCTCGGCGACGCGGAAACCGTCGGGCAGAAGGTGGGCAAGACGTTCACGGCCGTTCCTGACCTCACCGCGAACTACCGGCGCATCCGCTACGTCGCGGACCATTCCGAGCAAATCAACCAGGCTCTCGATTACCTGCAGAAGAACGCACCGACGCCGGCCGAGCTCCAGGCGGCGGTGAACCGGACTTATGAAACCCTATCCAGGCTGAACACGTCGCTTGCCCATCTGGAAAAGGCCAAGGAGAACCTGCTGAGCTGGTCGTGGCAGCCAGGCGAGACTCTCGAACACCTGCGCCAGGGATGGAGTCTCATGCCGGATCTCGACGCTTTCCGCTACCTGGCCGTCGCATCCGAGAAGGCCGCCGGCGCCATCGAACGTCTGCGCCAGATCGATTTGAACCCGCTGTACCACCTGTTAATGAATGGGATCGACAATTTCGCGCGAGATGAGGTCGCGGGCACGGTCGTAGTCTCACTAGCTGCCATGCTAATTGCTTCAACCACGGGGGTTCTGATCGGCCGGTTCTGGGCTCGACGAGGGATGCCGGGTCTTATCACCCTTCAGGTCCAACGCCTCGGTGTGCGGGCCTTCCCCGCCTGGTATGAACGTAACCTGGAGCGGGTTTTGGGCCGCGAGCTGTACGGAGTCGCGGCCCGACACTTCGCCGAAAAGGCCTCGGAAGAACGCGCCGGCCAAGTCGACAAACGCCAGGCTCCAAAAGGACCTCAAGGACCTCAAGGGCAGAAACGCTGATCTTCCTGTCGTCCTTGAGGTCCTTGAGGTCCTTGAGGTCCTTTCAGCCCCTCGGCAGACTGCCGGGCAGATTCGAGGTCGCCGGCAGCCAGTTGCTGGCTGCGGATTGCACCTGGCGCCTGAACTCCAAAGGCTTCGAGATCTGCGGGAAGGGTTCGCGAGTGCCCCCGGTGCCGGTCACGACGATCGTCCCGTAGTTGAATGCCCGTGCCAGCAGCCCCTGCTCCACACCGATGGTCTCCAGCCGGCTGAGCAGGAGCTCGAGGGTGTGCCGCCGGAAGAGGCCCAGTTTGATCAGCACCCGTTTGTTAGTGACGGCAAACTCCGAAGTGGCGTACCGGACGTAGCGGGTCAGCGCGACGCCCAATCCATAGGCCAAGCCTAGCGCCCCGAGCACCCAGACAACAATCAGGTGGTAGAACAGCCCGAGGGCGAGAACGACCGTGCCGAACAGGGCCAAAACAGCCGCAGAAAGGAAGATGATCAGATGAATGTGCGCGCGGTAGACGATTTCCTCTCCCGGAACCAGGTTCTTGTCTACATATCCCATGACGGCCTCCGATAAATGCGGCCTGATTGTCGCACAATCCGGCCAAGGTTCAAATGCGAGGTGGCAGCAGCGGGAGGCAGGGGGCCGGCTCCTGGCGCCGAGCTCCACAGCCGGCCTCCGCGTCTACTGACTCTTTGCGCAGATCACGACCACTCTTATCCGCTGGTCACGCTTCCGTGATCTGCTGGCGCAGGACTCGAAGAGCCATGGGCAATTCCGTCGCCAGGTCGCCCCACCCGGCCTCGATGCTCAACTTTCCCCGGTAGCCGACTTTCTTGAGGGCGGTGAAATAGGGGCGGAAATCGTCTTTCATCGTGGTTGGCGCGGCTCGTTTCTCGGGTTCGGCAATGTGGCAGTGATGAACGTACCGGCCGACCTTGAGAATCTCTTCCGGCGCTTCTTTTTCACGGAGCAAGTGGTAAATGTCGACCAGCATCCTCAGGTTCGGATGGTCGACCTCTTCGACGATTTCAAACGCCTGACTCAGGCGGTTGATCATGTTCGTTTCCCCGCGGTTCAGATGCTCGAGCGCCAGGGTTACTCCGTGTCTTGCCGCGATTGGCAGCGCTTGTCTAAGATAGCTGATCAACTGCTCACGCGCTTTGCCGGCATCAAACCCTTCAGGGATCCGCCGCGACTGGCCGCTGCCGAACACAATAGTCATCACCCCTGCTTGCTGGGCGCGTCGGAATGCGGTTTCCGTGAATGTCATGAGGGCGTCTTGCCTGATCGCAGGTCCAACGCAGGGCAGGCTCCCGGGCAGGAAGATCCTGCACACGGGGACGGGCAAGGATGCCGCCTGGAGCATTTTCAGGTTTTCCCCGAATTTCTCATCCGGTTGGCCGGGCACCAGCAGGGTGGCCACACTCTCCTCGACGAAGGCGTAGCCGTTCTCCCGTAGGAGCGCGTGATTGCTCAAGGGCGTGCAAATTCCGATGTCCGACAGAAAAGCGGTGTCGGCGGCATGCGCCGGCCTGGTCGCCACCGCCGCCGCCCCGAGACCAGCCAGGCGTTTTAGACTCTCTCTGCGGTCAATGATTTCACGACTCTGCATAGGACTCCTCGAGGCGATGACTGAAAATCCGAGCGGTTTGGATGACTTGAACGTCCGCCACGGCCCTCATCATGACTCCGAGTCAGCCCGCTTCGCAAGCTGAACAATGGTGCCAGGGCTTCAGAGCGTCTGCCCGGCGCGAGGGCGGATGACGATCCGCGGAGGAACGGTCTTTCGTTGTCACGGACGCGTAGGTTATAGTGTTTGCCGATATCTGGGAATGCTTTCGGCGGAGCGCAAGGAGGCGCGTTTTGAAGCGGCTCGGACCTTTGACTGTGGTGGTGGCACTGGTCCTCGTGCAGTCGGGGCTTTGGATCCAACGCCTGGAAGCACTGCATGGTGATTCCGCCAAGCCGCTGACACCGATTACGATTGACTACCCGGCCGACGGATCTATCTTCCCCCCGGAAATCACCTCCCCCACATTCCTGTGGCGCGATCCTGCTGAGACGGCCACCGTCTGGACCATTGAAGCGACGTTCTCCGATCGCCGACAGCCTCTGAAAGTCCAGTCGTCCGGCGACCGGCTGCTGATAGGAGACATCGATCCGAGGTGTATAGCACCTACGAACGAGTTGCCGAACCTCACACCGGAGCAGGCGGCCGCGCACACCTGGAAGCCAGACAGGAATACCTGGGCCGCGATCAAACGTCGTACCGTCGAACGTGCGGCGACTGTGACGATCACCGGATTTCGAGACGGGAACCTGAAAGAAGCTGTTTCGCGCGGGCAGATCACGATCCGGACGTCGAAGGACCCGGTCGGCGCGCCGATCTTTTACCGCGATGTTCCCCTGATGCCTTCCGAGTTGCAGAGAGGCGTCATCAAGCCTCTTGCTCCCAAAGCGTTGCCGCTGATCGCCTGGAGACTGCGGAATATTGCGGAACCCCGGAGCCGGCTGCTCGTCGACGGAATCTACACCTGCGCCAACTGCCACTCGTTCTCAAGCGACGGCCGGACGCTCGGGATGGACATGGACGGGCCTCAGAACGACAAGGGGTTGTACGCCCTCGCGGCCATCAAGCCGGAAATGACTATCCGGCATGAAGACGTCGTCCGTTGGAGTACGTACCGCGGAGCGTTGGGAGGCCGGTTGCGGGCCGCGTTCATGTCCCAGGTTTCGCCTGACGGCCAGTACGTGGTGACGACGATCAACGACCCGGGCACCGAAAGCCGCGAGCGGGCGCACGATCTCGAAGGAAAGTACTATGTGAGCAATTTCAAGGACTACCGCTTCCTGCAGGTTTTCTATCCGACCCGTGGAATCCTTGCCTGGTATAGCCGCGCCACCGGGTTACTGGAGCCTGTTCCCGGGGCCGACGATCCGCGCTACGTCCAAACGGATGGCGTCTGGAGCCCTGACGGCAAATACCTGGTGTTTGCGAAGGCGGAAGCCAGGGACCCCTATACCGCCGGCGCAAAAATGGCGGAGTACGCGAACGATCCCAACGAGACTCAAATTCAATACGATCTGTGGCGGTTACCCTTTAACGGCGGCAAAGGCGGACGCCCGGAACTGATTCCCGGGGCGTCGGGTAACGCCATGAGCAACAATTTCCCGAAGGTTTCTCCCGATGGCCGCTGGATTGTCTTTGTCCAGTGCCGCAATGGTCAGCTCATGCGCCCGGACAGCCAACTATACATTGTCCCGTTTGAGGGCGGACAGGCCCGGAGGATGAACTGCAACACGCCGCTCATGAACTCCTGGCACAGCTTCTCGCCGAATGGCCGGTGGCTGGTCTTTTCCTCCAAGAGCCGCTCGCCCTACACGCAGATGTACCTCACCCATATCGACGAGCACGGGAACGACAGTCCGCCCATCCTGGTCGAGAACGCGACTGC
>RPQK01000519.1 GCA_003819755.1 Acidobacteriota bacterium
AACCGGATCCGTTTTATTGACCTCTACGTCTCGAATCTGGAGGCCCTCGGCCCAGTAGAAGACGGGAATCCCGTAGGCGAGAACGATGGGAGTGTCGCTCCTGAGAAAATTCCCCCACAAAGGTTCGAACACCGGGCTGCTTGCGGGAGTGGCAGCCTCGGATCGGGGAGTGTTCTGCAGGGTCTCGGAACGCCACGCACCGATCACCGCCATCGCAGCCACCCCGAGAAGGAAACAGCCGACCAAGGCCAGGATTGGAGCTACAGGTCCCCGGGTGGGCGGGGGAACAGCTGGTTCGCTCTTTATGCAGCGGCGAAATTGAGGGATGTAGCCGCCCTTCGGGAACTCGATGACCAACTCGTCGCTCGACTGCTTGTAGTAGGACTCGAGCCGCTTGCGCAGATGATTGGCCTGAACGCGCACGATCGAGTCGCTAGCTGGATCGTAAGAAGCGTCGCGTCCGAAGACCTCCCTCCCAACGCTGTACTCCTTGATTTCGTCCTGCTCCGACCTAAGCCTCTTCTTGACGACGTATTGGAGGAACTGCTGCAAGCTTGGAGCATTACAGAAGAACGAGCTGCTCAGAATCCTTTCCAACTGCGCCAGCACTTCCCGTTCGGAGATCTGCTGAGCCGGATTTTCGGGACTTGTCGACTGCATTCTCTATCCCTTGCGACTGCTCCGGCACGAAACCGGGAGCAGGAGGAATTCTTTATATCGTGGTCGTCATCATGGGTCAAGAAGTATGGGAAAGGAAAGGCCCTCGTCCGGCGATAGGGGAACTCAGGGCAGGCCAAGAGAAATTCCAGGTGGCCGGGAAAGGCTGACGACAGGGCATCCTGAGATTGAAGGGCGAAAAGAGGCAGGCGCTCTGTGCGCACCCGGGGGTGTGGCCGTTTGTGATGTCCCACCCGCGCAGCTCGCTCGGGCTTAGGGGCCGCTTCAGCCGCTACCTGGCTTTCATCGCCACAACAGTATCGAACGGGTCGGGCAACAAGAAAGTGTGCTGCGGGGGTTTCCCGAAGTTGACGAACACGTCTGTCTTAGCAATGAAGGAGCGTTCACCCAGCCAGAAATCGCCCAGGAACACCTCGGAGCCGTCGCTCAAGAGACGAGGGCTGCTCACCCTGTCTCTCATGCCCTCGAGGCAAAGTTGCCCGATCGGCTGCTCCAGAACGTGCGCAAAGAGCGTGGATCCTTTCCTGGTGTAGAAGCCCCATTGCGGTTTGGTCAGATCAGCCGGCCCGCATCCATAGATACTGTCACCGTTCCTCACCAGCCACGCCCCCACTTCGCGAAGCACTTCGGTCGACTTGTCGGGTATTTCGCCGAGCGCCGTCGGGCCGACGTTCAGAAGCAGGTTTCCACCCTTGCTGACACAGTTCACCAGGGTGCGGACCACGGTGGCCGGGCTCTTGTAGGCAGAATCGTTAGCGGCGTAACCCCACTGGTTATTCAGCGTGAGACACAGCTCCCAGGGAACCCGACTGCCGTCTTCATCGAATACGCCGCGCGGCGGGATGACCTGCTCCGGTCCTTCGAAGTCACCTGCGTAGATCTCAGGATCCCGCTTCTCCATCTTTCCACCCAGACGGTTGTCGATGATGATCTCCGGCTGCAGCTCGCGCGCCATTCGGACGAGATCGCTCGCCCTCCACTTCTCACCGGACATCTCTCCATAGGAGAAGTCAAACCAGATGATGTCGATCTTGCCGTAGTTGGTTAGCAACTCCCGCACTTGAGAATGCAGATAGCCCACGTAGTTGTCGAAGTTGTGCACGCGGTCCTTGAAGGCGGGGTTGCCTCTCATGGGATGGATGGAATCGCTGTAATGCGGGTAGTCGGGATGATGCCAATCGAGCAGCGAGTAATAAAAACCGACGCGGAGACCTTCGGCCCGGAACGCTTCCACGAACTCCCGCAACAGGTCTCGCTTTGCAGGCGTGTTCGTCGCTTTGTAGTCTGTAAACTTGCTGTCGAACAGGCAAAAGCCGTCGTGATGCTTGGCTGTCATGACGGCGTACTTCATCCCGGCCTGCCTTGCCACGCGGGCCCATTGTCGAGGGTCGTACTTCGTCGGATTAAACTCGTTGAAGTACGTCTGGTAGGCTTCGACCGTCAGTCTCTCCTGATTCCGAACCCATTCCCCCCGGGCCGGGATCGCATAGAGACCCCAGTGAATGAACATCCCGAAGCGCGCATCCCTGAACCACTTCGTCCGTTCTTCACGGGTCCGGTAGGCCTCCGAAAGAGGCCTCGTCTGCTGGGCGAACAAGCCGCTTGAGAGGAAGAACGTCGATAACAATAGAATAATCACACGATATGCTACCTGGCCGCGCAACGTTGCGACGCAGGACTGTGGCGTTTTTTCGGCCATTCGCATGTCTCCCTGTGACGTTAACTCCAGTCGAACCCATCGGGTTCGGCGTTGGGATCGTACTTCGGATTGCGTTCTGTTGGAACGGGGGCGTTGACTGCCTGGCGCCAGTCCTGGAGGTCGTGGAGAAGCTCCTTGGCCTTGTCCGGACGGGCTTTGACGAGGTTCCGCGACTCGCCTATGTCTTCGTGCAGGTTGTATAGCTCCAGCCGGTTTTCCTCCCCCAGCGGCTCGAAGAACTCAATCAGTTTCCAGTCTCCCTTCCGAATGGCCCCGGCTGGGGTTGTTCTCCAGTACCCCTCCATGCCGGCATACCTCTGGAGGTAGGCAGGGAAGTGCCAAAAGACGGCGTCACGGCGAAATCGTCCGGTCCCCGTGAGTAGCGGAAGCAGGCTGAGCCCATCCAGTACCTTGTCCTGCGGTTTGGCGATTCCCGCCAGTTCCAGAAAGGTCGGGTACAAATCGATGGTCATGACCGGAGTCGAACATCGGCTGCCCGCCTTCACTCTTCCCGGCCACCGGACGATCATCGGCTCCCTGATCCCGCCTTCGTAGAGCATTCCCTTGGAGCCACGGAGCGGAGCGTTCGAAGTGACAGTCCCATGTCCGCCGTTATCGGAGGTGAAAATGATGATGGTGTCATCTTCCAGGCCCAATTCCCGTAGCTTGTCGAGAACACGGCCGACGCTGTCGTCGACGCTCTTGATCATCGCGGCGTATCGCGGGTTCTTCTGCCCCCCGTCCGGATCCTTCCCGGAAAAGTGCGCGACCACTTCTTCCTTGGCCTGGATCGGTTCGTGGACGGCATAGTGAGTGAAGTAGAGGAAGAAGGGCTTCGATCGGTTCTCGGCGATGAACCTGATGGCTTCGTCGGTCAGACGATCCGTCAAGTACTCACCCGGCGGGCCGTCAGGCAGTTGAGGATTTCGGTAAGGGGAGAAGTAGCTGGGGGGAGCGCCTGAGGCGTTCCCCCCGACATTGAGATCGAACCCCTGCCCTATCGGACCTTTGTCCGGGTCTGCTCCGAGGTGCCACTTCCCGATACAGGCGCCGACGTAACCCGAAGACCTCAAGAGCTCCATGAAGGTGACATTTCCGGGATCCAAGTGTTCCTTATTCGGGACAGGAATCAACTTCCTCTTGTTGTCGGGCTTCCTGTCCGATTTCCACACGGTGTAGACGCCGTGCCGGGGCCCGTATTGGCCTGACAAGAGACAGGCTCGGGTCGGCGCGCAGACCGGTGCATTGGCGTAGGCGTCCGAGAAGATCATCCCTTCACCGGCCAGGCAGTCGATTCGACGCGTCTCGTAGTACCGGCTGCCCATGAAACCAAGGTCCCGCCAACCAAGATCATCGATGAGAAACAAAACCATGTTCGGTTTTGACGTCCGCAAAGGACGAGTCGAGAGGCGCGGCAAGACACTGGCGGCCCCGAGGCGCATCAATTGTCTTCGAGTAAGAAACATCGGGTCCCTCCTAGCCGGAACAGTCTTATACACTCCCAGATCGGAACGTCAAGAGTAAGGATAAAACCGGCTATTTAACGGCTAGTTAACCTCGAGTGCAGGTCGTATCTTCCAGATCAAATGAGTCGGTCTTTGACGGACACCTGCCAGTCCTCGACCCGCCTCGACAACCGATTGATGACTTCAGGGCACTGTCCCGCATAGAAGAGGTTGCGGGTTTCGCCTGGATCCTCAACCAGGTTGTACAGTTGGCTTTTGTCGCCATGGCTGAGGCAGAGTTTCCATCCGTCCTGCGTGATGACGGTTCTGACGTTGGCCGCTATGGCTTGCTTTCGCTCGGCATCCGACGCGAGGACTCGGCTGCTCGTCCCCAGGTTTTCGCCGTCGCTGCTCCATTCGATGAAGACATCTCGATCCTGATTCTGTTCTCCGGAGAGGACAGAACGTAAGCTGCGGCCAGGCAATTCGCTCGAAACCGGTTTCCCCAGCAGGTCAAGCAGAGTCGGCACCATGTCGATGTGGCTGAATCGGCCCGGGATCATCCGAGGCTTGGCCCCCGGCAGGCGCATCAGCCATGGCACCTTGACCGCTTCCTCGTACATGACCGTCTTCGCCAGGAGCCTGTGGGCGCCCATCATGTCGCCGTGATCGCTGGTGTAGACAACGATTGTACTGTCGTCGAGGCCGAGATCCTCGAGCGCCTTCAGCATCGCGCCGACGCTCCGGTCGACCTGCGTCACAAGTCCCCAGTAGTTGGCAATCAGACGCCTCCATCCCTGCTCATCTTTGAGCTCAATCCCGTCGGCGCCTTGCACCCGATAACGCTCGGCCAGCAAGCGGTATCTGAGCGGCTCGTCGTCGTCGAGTGGATCATTGAAGTTTCGGGGCAGATCGACCTCGGCCGGATCGTGTTCGTTGTCAAGCGGGCCGAAGAAGGGCATGTGCGGTTCCAGGAAATTCACGTAAAGGATAAAGGGGTCGCGCTTATGACGAGCGAGGAAATCGCACGTCTTCAGTTCCAGGAATTTGGGTTTACAGTGCTCGATCGGCAGGCGTGCTGCGAAAGTCCGGGTGAAAACGCCTTCGCTCAGGTCATCGGGCTCGTAACCCTTTTCCCTCAGGAAAGACCAATAGCTGCTCATGTGCGTCCGGTCGCGATCCGGTCGGTAATACTTACGGTAATTGTCTTCTATGCTCTGCCACTCCTGGAAGCCGTGCTGCGCGAACACCTCGTCGCCCAGGTGCCACTTGCCGAAGTAGCCGGTTGCGTAGTCGCGGTCCCCAAGGATTTCGGGCAGGCAAGGAAGCTCCTCGGGTAAGGGGATGTTGTTCCTGACGCAGCCGCTGGTATGCGGCCAGTAGCCCGTCATCACCGTCGAACGGGACGGAGTACAGACAGGCTGGCTCACATAGGCGTTCTCCAGGACCAGGCCTTCGCGGCCTAGTCGATTGAAGAACGGCGTATGAATCTTGTGATTGCCATAGGCCGCCATCGTGTCCGGCCGTTGTTCGTCGGCCCAAACAAAAAGCAGGTTGGGTTTTCTCGATCGGTTCTTACTGGTCTGGATTGCCGCCGCGAATGGAGCAGCCGACGAGGGGGTCGGCCCTGAACCGGAGCAGCCGCACCAAGCTCCCAAAGCCGTTTTCGCCGCCATGCGGCCGAAGTTTCTTCGGTTGATCTGTGCCATTACGAACCGACCTCCTGTTAGCGTCTTAGCCTGCCGCATCGGAAAGTAAAGAGGAAGGCTGCAACGGGCTATTTAACGGCTAGTTAACCTGGACCGGGCGTATCTTCGGTAGCGTCTCTGGTTCCAGCGGAACTGCCTTCAGCTACTCGGATCCGGCGGTATCTTTCTCTTTTGCTTGCAACGAATCTTTCCTCTTCGTGACCCGTCGCTATCTTGGTTTGAGTTGGGTTGATTTGATTGTTTTGATCGTCGTGGCC
>RPQK01000520.1 GCA_003819755.1 Acidobacteriota bacterium
CAAACTGACAAACTGACAGACTGACAGACTGACAGACTAACAAACTGAGAGACTGACAAACTAACAACACTGACAAACTGCCAGGACTGATTAGACTGACGCCGAAGCGTGGCTGTGCTTTTTGTCAGTCTGTCAGTCTGTCAGTTTGTCAGTTTGTCAGTGTTGCAGTGTTGTCAGTTTGTCAGTCTGTCAGTTTGTCAGTTTGTCAGTGTTCTCAGTTTCACACTGCCTTCCGTATAGCCTCCACGGCCGCCGGGTCTTCCAGACTGCTCAGATCACCGGGATCGGTGCCCAGGTAGGCGGCTCGCACAACCCGACTCATCACCTTCGCGTTACGCGTCTTCGGAAGCGCAACGGTGAAGCGAATGTCCGATGGCCTGAAAGGCTTGCCCAAGGCGACGGCCACCCGATCCATCAGTTCCTCACGCAGTCGCTCCGACGCCTTGGCCGGATCTCGCAGGACGCAAAAGGCCACCACTTCTTGCCCTTTGACCGGATGCGGCACTCCAATCGCCGCGCTTTCGGTTACGGATTCATGCTCATTGAGCACGGCTTCAATCTCGGCGGGTCCCAGGCGTTTTTCCGCGACCTTGATGGTATCGTCGCTCCGTCCGAGGATGTACCAAAGGCCGTCCTCATCAATGGCCGCAAAGTCGCCGTGAAACCACACGTCTTCGAAGCGGTTCCAGTAGGTTTGGAGGTATCGCTCCCGGGCCCGCCAGAACCCGCGTGTCATTCCGATCCACGGTTGACGGATCACCAACTCTCCGACCGCGCCGCGCACCGGTCGGCCGCTCTCATCGACCACGTCCGCATCCATACCCGGCACAGGACCGGAAAAGGCACAGGGCTTAAGCGGCGTAAAGAAGTTCCCGCACAGGATGCCTCCGCTGATTTCAGTCCCGCCTGAGTAGTTGAGAATCGGTTTTCGGCGCTCGAGCACGTGTTCGAAAAGCCACATCCACGACTGCGGGTCCCAGGGGCTGCCCGTGGAGGCGACCGCCCGCAGGCTCGAGACGTCTGCCGTCTTGATCGGCTCCGAGCCATGACTCATGAGCGAACGGATCAGCGTCGGGGAAACACCCAGATGAGTGATTCGGTGGTTTTCCACGATCCTCCACACACGGCCGGGGTCCGGGAAATCCGGGGCGCCGTCGTAGAAAACCATGGACGCACCCGAAAGCAGCGAACCGAACACGAGCCAGGGACCCATCATCCAGCCCATGTCCGTCATCCAGTAGAGTGTCTCGCCGGCCTTCAGGTCCATCGCCTGGCGGAGATCTTGAGCAGCCTTGACCGGAAACCCGCAGTGGGTGTGGACAGCGCCTTTTGGCCTCCCGGTGGTGCCGCTGGTGTAGATGATCATCACGAGATCTTCAGCCGAGGTCTCTTCCGTGTGGGCCTCGGTTGACTGGGGTTGGACCAGGTCGTGCCACCACAGATCCCGCCCCTCGGCCCACGGCACCTCTTCGCCGGTTCTCTTGAGGACGATCACCTTCCTTACAGAAGGGCTCCTTTCGACCGCTTCGTCCGCGATGGCCTTCATGCCAATCACCCGCGCTCGTCGAAAGGAGCCGTCTGCTGTGAAGAGGGCTTTTGCGCCGGCATCGTTGAGGCGCGTCGCGACGGCCGAGGCACCGTACCCGCTAAACAGGGGAAGAACAATTCCCCCGATCTTGACGACGGCCAGAAAGGCGATGGCTAGCTCGGGAGTCATTGGCATGTAGAGGCCTATTCCATCGCCTTTCCCCAGACCGAGGCTGCGCAGGGCGTTCGCGCACCGGTTGACTTCGTTCAGCAACTCCAGGTAGGTCAAGGTCCGGACCGGGCCTTCTTCGCCCTCCCAGCGAAGGGCCGCCCGGCCACCGTGACCGGTTTCCACCCACTTATCCAGGCAGCTTTCCACGATATTCAACCGCCCATCGACACACCAACGGGGAAACTGCTTCCCGGTTTCGAGATCGACGACCGTGGAGTATGGCTTCCGGAAAAGAATGCCAAGATCCTTCAGCACCGCGTCCCAAAACCAGGCGATGTCGCTGATTGATCGGCGATACAGCTCCTCGTACGAACTGATCCCCCACCGGTCCATGAACCGCTTCAGGTTACTGGAGGCAATCCAGTCGGAGTTGGGTTCCCAGACGACCGGCTGGTGGAAGGGAAACGAGTCAACTGGCGCTGGGGTCTGCGAGGAGTCCATCTATCTCATGATAGAGAACGCTCGGTCGGGCCTTCAAATGCGTGGCTCGCTCCGCGGGATCCGCTTACTTTAGAGTTGCTTCCAATTAATGGTGTGATATGTTGGCCTGCATACAGACACAGGGGAAGGTATGAGACAGACAGGACTAGATATTATCGGTCCCGCTGCGTGGGGGACACATTTTTGCCAGTTCTACCGCACCACTGACGACCTTGCCGACATCCTGGTGCCCTACTTCAAAGCCGGATTGGAAAACAACGAGTTTTGCATGTGGGTCACGTCGCCGCCGTTCGAGGAAGGCCGGGCGACAGAGGCTTTGCGTCAGAAGTTGCCCGACCTGGAGCGCTATCAGAAGGAAGGCCGGATCGAGATCCTCCCGTACTCGGCCTGGTATCTGGCGGGCGGAGAGTTCGACAGCCAGCGGGTTCTCAAAGGGTGGGTTGAGAAGCTCCAGGCTGCGTTAGACCGAGGACTCGAGGGGCTGAGGCTGACCGGGAATACTTTCTGGCTGGAGGAGAAGGATTGGAGGAGCTTCACCGACTACGAGGAGGAGGTGAACAACATCATCGGGCGTTACCCGATGTTGGCCCTGTGCACCTACTCCCTTGAAAAATGCGGCGCTTCCGAGATTCTCGACGTCATCCGCAATCACCAGTTCGCCTTGATGAAGAGTGAGAAGGGCTGGGACATCATTGAGTCGTCTTCGATGAGAAGCGTCAGGGAGAAGCAGCGCGAGAGCGAACAACAGTATGAGACGTTGTTCAACTCCCTGGGTGAAGGCTTTGCACTCCACGAGATCATCTGTGACGAGGCCGGCGTTCCGTGCGATTACCGGTTCCTGGACGTCAATCCGGCCTTTGAGCAACAGACCGGGTTGGCCCGAGCTGTCGTCAGGGGAAAGAGGGTCACCGACGTGTTGCCCGGGATTGAGCAGCATTGGATTCAGACCTATGGGGAAGTGGCTCTGACCGGTAAGGCACGGCATTTCGAGAATCGGAGCGAAGCGCTTGGAAAGGATTTTGAGGTCATCGCCTACAGCCCGCGTCACGGCCAGTTCGCAGTCCTCTTCCTGGATGTGACCGAGCGCAAACGCACCGAGGAGGAGGTGCGCCGGACAGCCCAGGAGCTGGAACGGTCAAATCACGACCTCGAACAGTTCGCCTACGTGGCTTCGCACGATCTGCAGGAGCCGCTGCGGGCGGTTTCCGGTTATGTCGAGCTCCTTCAACGCAGGTATCAGAACCACTTGGACGAGACGGCGCTGCGGTACATCTCGGGAGCTTCAGACGGTACCTTGCGAATGCAGAAGCTGATCACCGACCTGTTGGCTTTTTCGAGGGTCGGCACGCGGGCTGGAGTCTTCGAGCCGACCGATTTGAACAGGCTCCTGGACGAGGTTTTGCAGGACCTGTGTCCCGGGATTATGGAAGCAGGCGCCGTCGTAACCCGCGACCCGTTGCCTATCCTCCCTGTTGATCCGACCCAGTTTGCGCAGCTTTTCCAAAACCTGATCGGCAACGCGCTCAAGTTCCGCTCGGAGAAGCCACCGGAGATCCACGTGGGCGCAAGACACGAGCCCCACGGCTGGTGCTTCTCGGTTTGCGATAACGGTATCGGTATCGATCCCCAGTACCAGGACCGGATTTTTCTGATTTTTCAACGTTTGCACACCCGTCGTCAGTATCCGGGCACTGGGATCGGGCTGGCGATTTGTAAACGCATCGTCGAGCGACACGGTGGCAAGATGTGGGTCGAATCGCAAGTAGACCGGGGAGCAACTTTCTATTTCACTTTTCCGGACTGAGCAGGAATTCAGATATGAATCGACAAGACGGACGAATGATTCAAATCCTCCTCGTGGAGGACAGTCCCAGCGACGCCGAACTGACTATCGAGGCGCTGAACGAGGCCAAAGTGGCCAACCATCTGACGCTGGTCGAAGACGGTGTGGAAGCCATGCAGTTTTTGCGGCGCGAAGGGGCGTTCTCATCCGCACCGCGGCCGGATTTGATCCTCCTTGACCTCAACCTTCCACGGAAGGACGGACGCGAAGTGCTGGCGGAGATCAAGTCCAACCCGGATCTGAAAACCATCCCGGTTGTCGTTTTGACCACGTCTCAGGCCGAGCAGGACGTATTGCGTGCTTACGAGCTTCAAGCCAATTGCTACGTGAACAAGCCGGTGGACTTCAAGCAGTTTCTTAGGGCCGTTCGATCGATCGAGGAATTCTGGCTGGCCGTTGTGACCTTGCCCCGACAGCTCTCGCCAGCCAACCGGTCCGGATCATGAGCGCCTTCCCGGATCCACGTTCCTTTTTTGGATATAAAGCCTCGATTGGAACGTAGATGCTACTAGCGCAGAAACAAGGGGGAGCATGGCCGGAAAGCCGCGGGTTCACGGAAGAAAATCGCTGATCAGGTATGAGTGGCTGAACCTGGTGCTCCTCATGTTCGCCGTTGTCGTCCTGACTCTCTTTTCCTCGTGGGTGTTTCAGTATTACAGCAAGCCGGACACCGAGCTCGATGGCGAGGCGAGTATCCTGTCCGAGGTTGTCACGGATGCGGACGTCTGCATGTTCACGGTCGGCACTCGCCTGACCCACACCAGCCGCCGTTACCAAAGTCCCCTCGACATAACCCCTAATGACACCCTGGCCAAGAACCTGTTTGGGATAGGCGGAATAGTCGAGGTCTCGATCCACGAGAAGTCGGTTGTCCTTCGAAAAATCCCGTCGGTCCGCTGGGAAACGATTCAACCCGCCGCCCGCGGCATCATCACCGATTACATGCGCAACAACTGACGGCTGGCGGGCTGCCCGCTGACGGCTGACGGCTGACAGGCTGACAGGCTGACTGCTGACGGCTGACAGCTGACTGCTGACGATCGGCATTGGCGACCAACGGAGTCCCGGAGGGACGAAGGCCAGGTAGCCCCAGGCGACCGAACCCCGAAGGGGCGAGGGCGTCAGAATAAGAAGTCCGCATCTTGCGAGACAGGCCCAATGAGGTTAGGGGCTCCGCTACTTCCTCACGCCGGAGGCGTGAGAGGAGAGTAGCCGGGGGTGGAGCCGTTTTCCAGGCGACACCCCCGGAACGACGCAGAGCAAGAACGCACCCCGGCAGGGGTGCGAGGAGTCCCTCCTCCCACCCCTGCCGGAGTGGGGGATTTTATTGCCTGTTTCCCGGGGGTGTCGCCTGAAAAACGGCTCCACCCCCGGCTACTCTCCTCTCACGCCTCCGGCGTGAGGAAGTAGCCAGGCCCTAGAATGCGGCAGGGCCGCCTTCTGCTGCCCGCACCTCCAAATGGACCGAGTCCAGAAGCAAGATACGTACAAAGTGCCTCTCGTTGCCCTGCACTTTATACCTATCTCGGAACCAGCGTCTTGAAGGCGACCAACCGAGTCCCGGCCGGGACTCGGTTGGTCGCCAATGCCGATTGCCAGCAGTCAGCGGGTCAGAAGGAGTGAAAAAATCAAGCGTGTCGACGGGCTTTTATCGTGGCCGGACTCTCCAGAGTCCGGCGCGTGGATGATGGCTGGTTGCACGATGTACGCGCCGGACTCTGGAGAGTCCGGCCACGATAAAA
>RPQK01000521.1 GCA_003819755.1 Acidobacteriota bacterium
GACCGGGATGCTGCGCGCCTCCGGGAAACGGCTCCTCTTCCCGGGCGACATTGCTCTCAAGTACCCGGACATCATTCCGAAGCTGCCGAAGGGACTGATTGCGGTCACGTGGGCGTACAGCCCAAAAGACGATTACTCTTCCTACATTGAACCGTTCCGTAAAGCCGGGATGGAGTTCTTCGTCTGCACAACGGTACACAACTGGGACCGGGTTTTCCCCAATTTCGCCGACACGCGCGAGAACGTGAATAACTTCACTCGCGACGGAAAGAACAGCGGTGCCTTAGGCCTGATGGCCACGCACTGGGCGGACGACGGCGAAGCCCTCTTCAACATGACCTGGTATGGCAACGTCTTTTCGGCGGCGGCCGCCTGGCAACCGGGGCTCGTGGATCCACGGTCTTTCGATCGCTCCTTCGATTGGGCGTTCTACCGCAATCCGGACGATCAAACGTTCGCGAACGCTATCCGTAACCTGTACCAGGTCCACGAGCTGCTCAAGGCAGCCGGCGCCGGCGAAGCCAACGACAATCTGTTCTGGGTCGATCCGTTCTCGCGCCACGGCGCCGAGGAAATCCGGAAGGCAGCTCCGGTGGCATCGAGACTGCGCATTCTGGCCGAACAGGCCTTCGTTGACCTCGTAACGAACGAGGCGAAGGCTAAGCACCATCGCCACACGATCCCGTTCCTCGAGTTTGCCGCGAAGCGTATGGATTACATGGGCATGAAGATCCAGTTTGCGACAACCGTGGGCGAGATGTACCGGGCCGTGCTGGCCGATCCCGCCGACTCAAACAAGGCGCGTCAGAATCTTCGGCGGATACGGGGGATGGATGGCCTGCTTCCTTCCCTCAGAGATTACATCAATGAAGTCAAGGCCCTGTACCGCGACGTTTGGCTCTCCGAGAACCGGCCTTACTGGCTGGAC
This sequence comes from Acidobacteriota bacterium, assembly GCA_003819755.1. Classification (GTDB taxonomy): domain Bacteria; phylum Acidobacteriota; class UBA6911; order RPQK01; family RPQK01; genus RPQK01. Next base: position 929 of record RPQK01000521.1, read on the forward strand.
AACGTTCTGGTCCGATACGAAAACGAGGCGCTGTACTGGGTTCAGAAGATGCAGCTTTTCGACAATGCCGCAGAAGACTACTGGGCCACGAAAAGCCTGCCGGGTCCCGACAAGCTTGGGCTATTTTTGCCATGAACGGTCTAAGGAACGATGAACAGGGAGTGGCAAGTAGCGATCGGGGGCGGCTGGCTCGACGATGAGGTTGGCACGACATGCGCCGGATGCCCTTGAGCCGCGAAAAGGAGCGTTTTTGTTTTAGGTCGGACCGGGTCGGACCTGAGGGAAACCTTGTGGGAGTAGGAAGCCAAGCGTTTTGAAGGGGCAAAAAGTGATCTCACAACGCAGAAACGGGCTTGATCAAAAACGTGAAAATGGAAAGCGTTTAGCTTGTCGATCCATCCCCTAACCGATGCCCCAACCAATGAGCCTCCAAGCAGGATCGCGGCAGGCGGCTTAGATCCGGCATCCTTGCCGGATCACTCCGTAACAGCCTGCAACCAACTGCCCTCAGGGCGAGATCGCCGCATATGATGGCGGCCACTGGCCGGACCTTCTCCCGGAGGGGCGATTGGTTGCCGGCTGCGAGGGAGTGATCCGGCAAGGATGCCGGATCTACGCCGCCTGCCGCGATCCCGCCTGGAGGGTGGTTGGTCACCCGCTGTCACCGTACCGGTCCACAAGCTAAACGCTTTCCGAAAATGGGGTCAAAAATCGATCGTAAGCGCCTCCCACGAGCCGTGGAATCGCATAACATATTGATACTAAATCAAATCCTCAGGTCCGACACTCGGGCTAAGACACTCGGCCTAAAGGGGTGTGGGGCAACATGGTCGCCACGACCGTACCAATCCCCGCCCGGGGGTCGTACTTCTCCGTCAATCGGGGGGCCTGTTTGTTGCGCACGGCCCCGCTTCAGCAGGGGTGGAAACCTTCGATTCGCCGCTGCCGTCTCTTCTCAAAAGAACCAACCCAAGGCGAATGGGGGATGGAGGTATTTATGACAAAAGCACTGACCGCCGAGGCAGAACAGGCAACAGCGCGCACGTCGGCCGCTACGCTAGCCGGAGTGACGCTTCGACCGGGCCGGCCTAAGGACGCCGCGCCGTGCGGCCGAATCATGTATGGCGCATTCAAAACCATTTCGGAATATCACCGGTTTCCCCCCGACTTTCCGTCCCCGGAAGCCGCGACACAACTGCTTTCCTGGTTACTCGCAAATCCCAAGTTCTATTCGGTTGTCGCCGAAGTGGAGGGAAAGATCGTTGGCAGCAATTTTCTCGATGAACGCGGCATGATAGCGGGTCTAGGCCCGATTACGATCGATCCATCAACGCAGAACCAATCGATCGGCCGGCAACTCATGCTCGACGTGCTGGACCGAGCGGCCAAGCGCAATTCTCCTGGAGTGCGTTTGGTTCAAGCCACCTATCACACCCGTTCGCTCTGTCTCTATTCGAAGCTCGGGTTCGTGGTTCAAGAGCTTCTGGTTGCAATGCAGGGCAAGGCCCTCGGCTTACGTATTCCCGGGCACAAAGTGCGGAGCGCAACCGAGGGCGACCTGGCGGCGTGCAACCGTCTATGTTTTCAAATCCACGGTCATGAGCGTGGTGAAGAACTGGTGGACGGCATCCGGCAAGGAAGCGCGTCAGTAGTGGAGCGCGACGGGCAAATCAGTGGATACGCCACATTAATCGGCTTCTTTGGACATGCCGTCGGAGAGACCAACGAAGATCTGAAAGCGCTGATCGGCGCCGCCAAGCAGTTTGCGGGTCCTGGTTTTTTGCTGCCGGCGCCGAACTCCGAACTGTTCCGCTGGTGCCTGGAGCACGGTTTGCGTGTCGTCCAACCCATGACATTAATGAGTCTGGGCCTGTATGACGAGCCAAGGGGCGTATTCCTGCCTTCGGTTTTGTTTTAACCGGGAAGCGGAGCCGTCTTGGGGCTCCAAAAGCGGAGAACCAAATCCACGAACCAGCACGAATCGGGTGCGTGACAGTTCGTGGATCTTTGCGTCGTAGAGGTCTCGCGAGTTTGGTAGTCTTCTACGCGCCACGTGACGACCTACGCGCCACGTGACGACCATGTCGGTCCGGTCGCTAGCCAGGCAAGGGAGGCGCGCAGTGACAAACCAGAAGGCAGAAGGGTGGTGGAAGGGGGAAGGGTGGTGCCAGGGCTTCAATTTTGGATTCTGCTGAAAAACCCCATCTCGGCCGAAAATCGACGTGAAGTCGCCGCGGTGAAACCATTCGCCGCCGACCGATCGTTGAATGTAGGCCAAATAAAGAGGCCGAGTTTCTCGGCTCCCACCAGAAAATCGGGTTTTTCAGCGGAATCGAAAATTGAAGCCCTGGCACCCTGAACCCGGATGGGCTGACCACCCTGGATACCACGACAGTGCTTCTAGTTCGATCGCTCTTCGTCGGTACTCAAGAAGGATTGGAAGCACCCGCTCTACGGGAAGGGGCGACGCGTTGTCCTCGGGTATCAAGTCTGGACTCCAGACAGACACTTCATCCCAGTTGACGATAGAGTCGCTTCTCTCGCCAGCGTCGTATATCAAAGCTGCGGTGAGTTGCTTGACCCACAGTCGGATGTTGGCCGATGGTGCGATGTGGGAAACGTAAGGGAAACCCACCAAGGGTGGAGGTGGGTCCTGTAAGAAAAATCCCGTTTGCCGCTGCGCGTTCCTGAATCTTGGCTCCCGCCCGATTCGGATTCCCCTTTCTCAGGGCAGAGGTTCTGGTGCACAGGACTGGGTTCCTAGGCTAAGATAAGTCCCTGTTAAGCTTGGCCGCTTCGACAATCGGAGGATCCCATGATCAACCATGTTCAGGTGAAGAATTTTAAGAGCCTCAACGATGTCTCCTTGAGTCTCAGTAGCCGAAACGTTCTTGTGGGGCCGAATATGTCGGGCAAGTCCAACTTGATTTCTCTGTTTCGTTTTTTGAGGGGGATGGTGCTCCCTACTCCGGGCGCCCATGGTTTGCCAAGCGCTATAAACGCTAGTGGCGGATTCGCTGAACTCGCCTGGCGCGGCTCTGACTCGAACTTGCTTTCCATTGCGATGGAAGGCGATCTGGGTGGCGCCGCAGCTGAGACGAAGAGTTTGGGCTGGCGCTATAAGCTGGACGTGCTAGGAGATCGATCGAGAGGATCGATCATGGTTCAAGATGAGGTTTTGACCGTCTCAACGGATTCGGGAGACGTGCCATTGATTAGCAAAGACCCCAAAACTGGACGCAGGGTCTTGTCCAGTAAAGCGGGGGTTGAGCTTGCACGAGTGGATGATTCCACTCGGTCCGCACTCGAATATGAGCTTCCAGATTGGGAAGGGAACTTATTGAGGAAGTACTTCGCCTCCTTTATCTTCTATCGCCTGATTCCGGAGTTGATGAAGCAAACTAACCCAGTGAGCTCTCCCAAGTTCCTTGATGAGAACGGTGGAAATCTATCCTCGTGGCTGATGATGATTCAGACGCGCTTCCCGGATTCATTCGCGCGAATCGTCAGCGCCGTGAAGGACGTCCTGCCAGACGTAACAGAAATAATAACCTGGCCCACAGCCCAGTCTACGGTCTTTGTTTCATCCTCCGAGCGATATCTCCGGTCGCGGGTTCCGGTCTGGCAGATGTCCGATGGCGAACTCGCTTTTATTGCTCTTGTCTCGCTGATTTTTGCCCCAGAGGAGGAGTCGGATGCTTCATTGGTTTGCGTCGAGGAACTGGAGACCCATCTTCATCCTCAACTGATTGACGCTTTGATTAGACTGCACAACCAGAGGCGACAAGAACTTGGAGAAAAAACAGCGCAAGTGATCATCACAACCCACTCGCCGCTGCTGGTCGACAAGGTTAGGGTCGAAGACCTCGTCGTAGTCTCAAAACGAAATGGGCAGACTCTGGTAACGCGGCCGGCCAACAAGCCAGAGTTGCGCAGTGTATTGCAGGATGAAGAGATCGGCTTGGGAGATCTGGTTTATTCGGGAGCGCTCGGTGAGGCATGATGCACAGCTACGGCGTTGTCGTTGAGGGAGATTACGACGGCAGTGTTTTCGAGGAAATTATCAGGAAGATTTGCCCTGACGCGCATGATACGAAAGTCCTCATTGCGGGAGGTAGTGCCCAAGTAATGAAGAAGTTCCTTGGGCTTCTCCGAGGCCTTGAGCACGTCAGCTCGCAGGGCGGCCCGGTTGAAAAGGCGCTAGTCATTCGCGATGCCGACTGCAAAGACCCGGCCGTGATCGAGGCCGAAATGAAAAGATCGGCTGAGGCGCGTACATTCTCGTTTCCGGCAGGCGTAAGCTTTCATGTAGTCAAACAAGAAATGGAAACCTGGCTTCTGGCCGATCCTGAGGCGATCAACAGCGTTGCCGCGTCGAGGTGTAAACGCAGCCCCGCCCGTGTGCCTGATCCGCTGGAGGAAATCCAAGACCCCAAGGGGAAGCTGATGGCCGTTCTCAGTCAATCGGGTCTGAACTATACGGCCGCCGTGTGCAGGGAAATTGCCAAAGAGATCGATCTTAGGAAACTACGGATCCGGTGTCCTTCATTTCAGGCTTTCGAGCAGAAGGTCCTAGATCCATAAAAGCCCTTGCCAACCGCCAAAGCCCGGCGTCAGGGCTTCAGTTTTCAGGTTCCGGTCGCCGTGAAGGGTGCCAGGGCTTCAGTTTTCAGTTGGCACCCCTCCCATCCTTTATCCCTCCCTGACCCGTTTCCCGCCTTCACTACCAGGAGATTCGAACCGCTTGCGGGTCGGTCAGCCGGAACTCGACTTTGCCGCGGCTCACGGAGGCGTTCACGTTCCCCTTTGCCGTCCACTGATCGCCTGACCACGCTC
>RPQK01000522.1 GCA_003819755.1 Acidobacteriota bacterium
AAGGGGTCGAAAGCGGAGCTCGACGTGGTCCGCCTGGATTACGAGCAGGCGGATCTGGATTTGAAGCGGCTGCAGTCGGACTTGAGCAAGATGACCATCCATGCCCCGACTCAGGGTCTCGTCCTGTGCAATGAGAATTGGCAAAGCGGGCGCAAATTCCAAAAAGGCGACACCGTCTGGGACGGTTTTCCCCTCGTTTCTCTTCCTGATCTGACTGAGATTCAGGTCCTGGCATACGTCCACAACCAGGATTTTCCCCGGCTGCGCAACGCCGCCGCGGCTGAAGTCGTGCTTGATTCCACGCCTGCCCGGGTCTACCCGGCCGTCCTTACGAGCTTGCCTCAGGCGGCCACGCCTTACCGTCCCCGTTCGGAGTTGAAGGTGTTTCGGGTCTTGTTTGATGTCAGAGAAACAGACACGAGTGCCTTTAAGCCGGGCATGACCGCCCGGGTCAGGGTTCCGGTCACGAGCGGGTCGGGGCTCCTGGTGCCGCGCATTGCCGTCACTCCGGGCAGCAGGGACCAAGGTTCTGTGCGGGTTAGAGCCGGCAACTCCTCCTCCACGGTCGCCGTGAGAATCGTGCAGGCCAACGAGCAGGAGGTCCTTGTCGAAGGCAATCTGAAAGACGGCCAGGAACTGTTGCCGGCTGCGCATGATCCCAACCGCAAACGCGGAACGCAGGAGGATTGGATCACCGTCAAAAAGGAAGACCTCACTTTCGGGGTGTCGGGTTCTGGCCAACTCCAGGCTGCCCAGGCGGTCGAGATCCGGCCTCCCAACCTGAGGGATTTTCACCGCTTCAAAATCGCCAGTATGGTCGAGGAAGGAAAACAGGTTAAACAGGGGGAACCGATCCTGGACTTCGACAAGAGTGAAGTGACCAAGCGACTGACCGATGAGAACGCCAGCCTGGCGAAAGTCAAAGAGGAACGCGAAAAAACTCAGGCGTCGCTCGAAGTCCAGCGCAAAGACCTGGAGCTCCAGCTTGAGGAGGCGCGAGTCCAGAAGGAGAAGGCGGTCAACAAGCTGACCGAGGCGCGGGAGTTTGAGTCGAATCTGAAGGTGAAGACGGCCGAGTACGAGGCCGAGTACGCGACAAACCGGGTAGAGATGCTGGAGAAGAAGATGTCCGCGGTGAACCGGCATGCGGATCTTCAGCTGAAGATACTGAACGATCGGATTGCGTTCTACCAGAACCGCGTGAAGCTGGCCAACGACGGTCTCGAGGCCCTCTCCATCAAAGCTCCAACCTCGGGCGTGGTGATCTACAAGCCAAATTGGAACAACGAAAAGAAGCAGGTGGGCAGCGATTGCTGGACGATGGAGACAATTATGACCCTGCCCGATCTCAATACGCTTCTCATCGAGGGGCAGGTCGCGGAAGTGGATGCCGGCAAGGTCAAAGTCGGCCAGAGGATATCGGCAAGCCTGGATGCCATTCCGGACAGGACGTTCGAAGGGGAAATCAGTGAAGTGAGCACTATTTTCACCGAGGCGTCGTTCGATCGCCCTATCAAAGTCCTGCAGATCAAGGCAAAACTGGACGGGCTGGATCTCAAACGGATGCGCCCGGGCATGGTGACCCGGCTGGAAATCATTGTTGACCGGGTGAGAAACGTGCTGGCCGTCCCCCTGTCGGTCATTGAAGTGGAGGGTGGCCGGTCGTTTGTGCGCGTGAAGAAAGGCGACCAGGTTGAGCGTCGGGCGGTCCAACTTGGCAAAAACAACGGAATCGTCGCGGTTGTCTCCTCGGGCCTCGCCGAAGGAGAACAGGTAGCCGGCAAGCGGCCGGAGGCCGAAACGACGAAGAGCAGCGGGGGCTAGGAGAGCGTGGATGATGCAACGACCGAAAGGAATTTGATTTTCGGTCTTTGAGGTCGTTGAGGTCCTTGAGGTCCTTTTAGCGGATCATCCGCGGTCCCGTGAATAAGACCATGAAACTCAAAATAGCAGTACCGACACTGGTGGTTCTGGCGGTGAGCCTTACGGGGTTCTACCTGAAGGACACGGGTTGGAAGACCGTTTCCGCGTACTTTTCTCCGTCTTCCGAAGATCCGGTCCCCACCGTGCGCGCCCAAGCCAGAGCTTACACCCTGCAGGTCGGAGCGGACGGCGAACTGACCGGGCTCGAGATGAAACAGGTTCAGGTTCCTCGGATTCCGAGGGGATCACTCAAGATAGCCTGGTTGGAGAAGGAAGGAACCATCGTGGACGCCGGCGCCCCGATTGTCCGGTTCGACAACTCGGACGCCCTGCTCAACTTGCAGCAGAATCGGAACACGGTTGCGAGCTATGGGTCCCGGATCAACAAGTCCCGCGAGGATGGCCTGAGCCAGGAGGAGGTCTACCGGATTGATCGCAACGCGGCCGAGTTGGATTTGAACTATTCGGAACGCCAGATCCGCCAGGACGAGGAAATTTTCTCCCGCTGGGAGATCGAAGAGTCGATCATGAGCGCCGCCTTGGCCAAGTACAAGAAGGGCAATATCGAGCGGAGATCAACACTGAGCCGCAGCCTCTCAGACGCCGATCTGAAAATCCTTGATATAGAGAGTAAGAAGGCCGAGACCGAAGCGAAGATGGCCGAGGAAACGCTCTCGTCTCTGGAGGTCGCGTCGCCTGCCTCGGGCGTGGTGCTTTACAAGAGGATAGGTTGGGGACGCCTGGTTGAGGTCGGCACCGAAGTCTGGCCGGGAATGACGCTCATGGAAATTGCCGACCTGAATAAATTCCAGGGGAAGCTGAACGTGATTGAAAGCGATATTGCCGGCGTTGACCCGGGCAAAAAGGTCGGCGTGGAACTGAGTGCTTTCCCCGGGTCCCGGGTGACCGGGACTGTGACCAAAGTGGCCACAGCCGCGCAGCAGTTCAACCGCGATGATCCCCGCAAGTATTTCGTCTGTGACGTGGTTCTTGACGTCCCGTCCGACATGATGCAGCGTCTGAAGCCCGGGATGAAGATCAAAGGCGAAATCGAGATCGGCAAGAGGGACAAGTCGATCGTTCTGCCAAAGAGCGCCGTTATCAAGAAGGGAAGCGAGTTCGTGGTTTTCGTCAAGAAGGGAGACAAATACCTCGAGCGGAAGGTGAAGATACTTGACGGCGATTACGCCTTCTACCTGGTGGAAGGCGTGAACGGGAGCGAGGAAGTGTGTCTGCAGCACCCCTTCGAAAAGCAGAAGCTGCGCCTGCCGGATTTCAGTGCACCCACGCCGGCTACTCAGGGAAGACGTTTTACCGTCGTGTTCGGATAGAGGCGTGAATGGAAGAAAGATATGCTCGTCGTTGAACTGCTCAAGCTGGCTTCGGTGAATCTCGTCCGGCACAAGCTTCGGACGATCCTCACCATGCTCGGAATGATCTTCGGAGTCGCTGCCGTTCTCTCCATGCTGTCTATCGGGGCCGGTGCCGAAAAACAGGCGCTCGACGTGATCCAGAAGATGGGCATTCGGAACATTCTGGTCCAGGCCAAGCAGTTTGAACCGAAAGAATTGCAGATCATCCGGCAGGATTCGCCGGGCCTTTCCCTGCGGGATATCGCCGCGCTTCAAAAAGCGCTGCCCGGCGGAACAGAGATCACGGCAAAGAAGCTACTGAAGACGTACATGGTTGCTTCAGCTCTCGGAAAAGCCGATTCCCGCGTCCTTGGCGTCACTTCGCTTTACCCCATGATCAACAATCTCGAAGTTGTGGAAGGCGGATTTTTCCTTCCCATCGACGAAAGGGACGCCTCCCAGGTCTGCGTCCTCGGCATGACCGCGCGCAGGAAACTGTTCGGGCTGAACGACGCCGTGGGTCAGCAGGTCAAGATAAACCAGGAATGGTTTACGGTCCTCGGTATTCTCGACGATCAAATGGCGGAGAAAGAGGAATTCCAGGGTGTGAAGTTGGAAAACCCGAACAACGACATCTACATTCCGCTTCAGACGCTGCTTGGCAAATTTGACCGCGATCCGGTCGACAACCAGTTGGACGAGATTGTCGTGCAGATTCCGCAAGGCGCTCCCTTGCGCGAAAACGCCGTCCTGATATCCGGTCTAATCGGCAGTACACATCGGCAGATCGACGACTTTTCGCTCGTGGTACCGGAGAAGCTGCTCGAGCAGAACCGGCAGACGCAGCGGATTTTCAATATCGTCATGGGAGCGATCGCCTCGATTTCGCTGCTGGTCGGGGGCATCGGGATCATGAACATCATGCTGGCCTCGGTACTGGAGCGGACGAACGAAATCGGCCTGCGACGGGCGCTGGGTGCAAGGAGAAGGGACATCAGCCGCCAGTTCCTGGTTGAAGCGATCTCGATCAGCCTGACCGGCGCCGTGCTCGGGATCAGCCTGGGATACGGGATCTCGCGCCTGGTCTCTTCATATTCGGGGTGGTCCACGATCGTGACACCCGTTTCTGTCATTCTAGGGGTGGGAGTGTCGGCCTCGGTGGGGCTGATATTTGGCATTTACCCCGCTCGCCAGGCGTCGCGCATCTCTCCGATCGAAGCACTGCGGTACGAATAAGGCAGATGAAGGAACAGGCCGCTTATCGAATCATCCACCTTTCCGATCTTCACCTCACCGCTTCCGATTCGGACTGCCGTTCGGAACCCAAACTGTTCGGGCCGCTCGTCGGAATGAACGCCGCGTTCCGACAGATCCTCCGAACCCGTGAAGTGGCAGAGTCGGACATACTCCTGGTGACCGGAGACGTCACTGACCGAGGGGATCCGGCCGCCTGGTCAGTTTTCCAGCAGGCAGTCACCGAAGCCGGGGTCGCTGACCGTGTTCTCGTTGTGCCGGGCAATCACGACGTCTGCTGCCTGGGGTTGGCCCGGCTGCCGGGGCGCAGCTTTGGTTACGCCAGGCAGGACCTCCAGAAAGCCCTCGAGGGGCTCCGCCTCGCCGCCGCCGCGAGCCGCATCATGCCGGCTGGACAGGCCAGGTTCGGCCGATTCCCCTGGAGCGTTCAGCCCGTGGAGGAATTGGTGATCTACGGCCTTAATTCCAACAATCTGGGAAACCTTACGGTAGCGACGAACGCGTTGGGAGAAGTCGACTACTACCAACTCGAAAGACTTAGTCGCCTTTTGTGGAAACACCGGGAGGTGCCGGTCAAAATACTGGCGCTTCACCATAGTCCGAATATCCCCAATCCGGGCACGGCGGCGAAGCGGGGACTCAAACGTTTCTCCAAGCTCGAGGTTTGCGGCCACCAGATCCCGAAGCATGAACGCCGCGCCCTCCGGCTCTTGTGCTTGTCCCACCGGGTGCGTTTGATCGTACATGGGCACCTTCACCGCTTGGAAGACCGCCGTGTTGCGGGAATCCGAACGATCGGCGCACCGGCGAGCACCGAGCCGCACCGGCTGGGTAAAGATGTCTTCTGCTACCGGTTTTTCAGCTACACCCTCCACCGAGCCAGCCGTCGCCTGTCCGTAACGCTGCACGAAGCGGGGCGTTTTATCCACGAATTACACGAGTGAAATTCGTGTTACAACCGTAACACTTGATCGCGCCGCGCGTGCAAGTTTGGTTCTGCGCGGCTGTAATTAGTAGTGATATTTTAATTTGGTTCAATTTCTTTCAACCGGCTGTTCGAGGGTGGCGTCACGCGCGCTCTGAAGTGTGCTTATCAGAATATCGAATATCGAATATCGAATGTCGAATTCGAATGTCGAAGGAAGGGAAGCCTCTCATCTGAACACTGTCATCGACGAAAACAACCAGCTAATCTCTATATTCGTCTCCAGCATCAAGACGGCGAAACGGAAGA
>RPQK01000523.1 GCA_003819755.1 Acidobacteriota bacterium
GAGGATGTCACCGATCAGCCAGGACTTTTCCAGATCTATCCGCAGCTCCAGGGCGGCACGAAGAAGCAGGCCGGGCCGTGGTTTCCGGCAGAAACAGTTGGTCGCATACTGTTTCACGCTTCCTTCCGCGTCGTGCGGACAGTAGTAGAAGCCACCGAAACGGGCTGCCACACTCGAGAACAGGCCGCGCAGCTTGTTTTCAACCGCCGTCAGAGCGTGTTCACTGAAGAAGCCGCGCGCGACACCCGCCTGGTTACTCACCACGATCAGCCGAAACCCGCCGGAATCGAGCAACTTCAGAGCCTCGCCCGCCCGTTCCGTGAAGGTGATCAAAGCCGGATTGACGTTGTACGGGACGTCTTCGATCAGGGTCCCGTCTTTATCCAGGAAAACAGCCGGTGTTGACATGGTGTTGCTGGACCTCGGGAGCGCGGCCGTGTCGGCCAATGCCATTTACTTTTTTGCCCGGTGGCCAGGGCGTCGGTGCAACCAGCCGTGGTGAACGGGGCTTTTATTGTGGCCGGACTCTCCAGAGTCCAGCAGCCGGGCTGGGAGCCCGGCGAAAACGATGGTTGCAGCTCGCCGGTTCAGGCCGACCCCGGGGTCGGCTGCCGGACTCTGGAGAGTCCGGCCACAATAAAAGCCCCATTCACCGTGGCTGGTTGTACTGACTTCGAAAAAAGTAGATGACATTGGCCGTGTCGGCGGCGCTCCCAGCGGGTTAGGGCCAGGAGGTTTCGCGCATCGGAATAACCGTTATCTCCGGGATCACGGTTTCCAACGGCTGCTGAAGGACAAACAGAACCGATTCGGCCACATTCGCCGGGTCCTGTAACACGTTCGGATCGAGATCTGGAAACCGGTCGAGGAGAAAGGGGGTGCGCATTCCACCGGCAATCAGAGCCGTCACCTTGATGTTGCTCTGCCGGCCTTCGACGTGGAGGGCGTGACTGAAACCGAGGAGGCCCCACTTGCTCGAATGATAAGCCGCGGCATTCGGCCAAGCCCTTTTGGCCGCAGTGGAAACGATGTTGACGATGCAGCCGTGACCCTGCTTCCTCATGACCGGAAAGGCCTCCTTGGCCATCAGGAACGGCCCACGCAGGTTGACCCTCAGAATACAGTCCCAATCGGCCACTGAAAGTTCCTCGATCGAAACCGTCTTGTCGACCCCGGCATTGTTCACGACTAGGTCCAGGCGTCCGTGTTTCTCGAAAACACCCCGGATGACTTCGGCAACCTGGTGTTCATCACCCACATCGAGGCGCCAGTGTTCGGCCGATTCGCCTCGGGCGTTGATCGCGTTCACAGTTTCCCGATTAGCCGTTTCGTTGACGTCAGCCGCCACAACTGAGAGACCCGCGCTTGCCAGTCTCTCGACAATGGCCTTACCGAGACCCTGCGCGCTCCCGGTGACGATTGCCACTTTTCCCGTTAGTTCTTGCATATGTTTTGCTACCCTCAGTTGAAGCAGGTTCGCGGTCGGAGTCGGAAGTTCCGACCAGGTTCCTTCGTTTGGCGGACTTGGCTTTCCCTCGAACCTGTTTGGCGGCTGGTTCAAAGAAAGCGACGTTCGCAAAATTGGAGTCCGAGGCAAGGCGCTCCTCGACCAACTCACACAGCAGATAAATCACGACCAACTGGCTCTGAAGAACGTGTTCCCGGTCGGCCGAGGGTATGGTGACCGCGATATCCGCAGCCTGCTGCAGGTCTCCGGCGTTCTGACCAACTAAGGCAATCGAATGCAAGCCCAGAGTGCGCGCCGATCGGAAAGCACGTAGCAGCGAACGAGAGCGTTTGCTGGCACTGATACCGATGAACACATCTCCGGCCCTGCCGACAGTCTCAATCTGGCGGACGACCAGACCATCATGCTCGCGGTTGGTCGGCGCAAAGGGATCCGTGCCGGCCTCCGAAAGCATCATGGCCGGGAGTCCTACTCGTTCATTGCTCTTAAACCTGTCCACGAATGCCGATGTAAGCCGCAACGCCTCCATCCCGCTGGCCCCGTTTCCGGAAATCAGCACTCGCCCGCCGCGCGCGATGCAGTTGGTGACTAAGTCCGCCGCGTCAAGGAGCGCGGGCGCCAACCGCCTTCGGGATTCCTGCAGGACCTCCATTAACTGTTCAAAGCTGCGGTTCAGCGCGGAAACAAGCTGCGCCTGTTCCTGGCGGCGCGTCCGCGCCGGAGCCAACACTTCCTTATAGACGACGGCCATGCTCGCGGCCACCTTCTGCCAGGTAAACAGATCGTTGGCTCGCCCGATGGCCTGACGGCTCAAAACACTCATGAGCTTGGGATGCTCATAAAGATGAGCCAGGCGCTCGGCAACCGCGTCCGGATCCTCGGCTTTCACGAGGTAGCCGGTTTCGCCGTCACGGATGGTAAACTTGATGCCGCCCACATTCGAGCCAACCACCGGGGTTCCGCAGGCCATTGATTCTACTGGCGTAATCCCGAACGGCTCATACCAGGGAGTCGTCACAAAGACGTCCGCCGCACTGTAGTAGTATTTGAGTGATTCCCGCCCGCGCCTTCCGACAAACGTGACCCGTTCTAAGACGCCTTCCTCTTCAGCGATGCCTTGCAGACGTCCAATCTCCGGGGTAGTGGCCGGATCAGGTTCGTCCGACTCCCCGCCGACGATCAGCATCCGCGCCTCGATGCCATGGTTCTTGACGAGCCGGGCGAATCCGCGAATCGCGGTATCGATACCCTTTCTCTGAACCAGTCGCCCGAGTTGCAGGATCACGCGCTCTTCGGGCGCCAGTCCCAGCGCAAAGCGGGCCAGCGGCTTGCTGATGGGCCAGACCTCGGTCGGGTCAAAGCCGCACGGAACGATCGTGACTTTGGCGGGATCCGCATTGTAGAGGCGTATCAGATCTTCCTCGTCTTGCGGACACTCAGCGATGATTCGGTCCGCCTCCGCGACGATTCGATCCTCGATCTCAAACCGCTCGTTCGGGAATCGGTCGGCATCCTTCTGATGCTGACGTCGGACCCGGCCGAGCGCATGAAAAGTCACGACAACAGGAGTTCCCAGCTGCTTCTTGATTTCGCAGGCGACCAAACCCGACATCCAGAAATTTGGGTGAACGAGGTCATAACTCTTTCGTTGGCACTTGAAGAATTGGAGGACGTAGTTAGAAAAATCCTCCATGAAAGGAAGGAGGTCCTCCTTCGGAACATAGTCGGGCGGGCCCGCGGGGACGTGGATGATACGAATTCCGTTGACCCACTCCGCGATCTCCGGCAACCGGTCGCTGTCCCGACGCGTGAAGACATCAACCTCATACCCTAACTCGGCGAGGTTCTTTGCCAGTTGCCCGACATAAACGTTCTGCCCCCCGCTGTCGACCCCTCCCAGTACGCCGACTGGAGACGCGTGATCGCTGATGAACGCGATTCTCTTTGTCATCGTGATCCTCCGGTCCTCGAGGGTTTACTGACGGGCAAGCGATACACCGTTTCGCAAAGTGCCACCACACACGAAGCGGAGCGCTTCGTCCCAATCCCTTATAAACCTCTCAATACCAAAACGTTCCACTGCTCGGCAGCGTGCTCCCTCCCCGAGTTTTCGAGCTTCATTCGGGTCGCCAAGCAGCCGTTTCATGATTGTGATCAGGCTCTGGACGTTGGTACTCACGTAGCCCGACACTCCGTTCTCGACCGCTGTCACCATCTCGGTCGTGGCAAGCCCAATAACGGGGAGGCCCAACATCATCGCTTCGCACACAGCCAGACCCAGACTGGTGTAGCGAATCGGGTTAAAAAAGAAGCGATACTGCGATAGGAATGACGGGAGCTGCCCATGCGGAACCTCCCCCAAACCGCCGACTTCTTCCGATTGCATGCCGATCAAGTCGATCGGCACCTCCTGCCTCACCCGCTCAAAAACGTCGAGCCCAAGTCTCCGGCCCCGTTTCCTCAGACCATTCACCACCGTTATGCCGCGCGCCAGTCCTTCCCTGTCTCGGCCCGCGGGTGGAACCACCACCCCGTGTTCAATAACCCTCGTGGGTGTTGACCCGCTGTCCCACATCAAGTCGTTGAAATGCGTGACGTGGCACAGGAGGGTTTCGGGGTCATCGACCACATGTCTCGTGTCGGTTGGGGTCTCCCGCGGCGGATCATGCTCCAGATAAATGCGCGGCAACCGCCTCTGGGCTGGCGACAGGATTTCGTGCTGGTCGACCTCGAAGTTCTTGCGCGACTGGAAAAGAATGCAGTCCAGCGGCAAGCTGCGGACCTCCTCGGCACTCACCTCCCGAAGGTTCTCAGGCCAGGGCAGCGTGCCGCACCGACCGCCGTAGCCTTCGGGCCGCCCCTCCTTCACTGGGAGGTAGAAGTCGTGAGGACAGTGGCCCAGATAATACAGGTAGCTTCCGTGTACATGCCAAGTGAGGACGCGCAGCCTCGGTGTCATAGAATTTCCTGATTCAGCGGGTTCGTTCACCGCAAGCGTCTTGGGTGCGCTTAGCCTGAATCTCCCAGCCTCGTCCCGGATTTGCCGCCGGCTCTTCAATCCAAAGCAACGTCTTCACCGCCTCGGACAGCTCGACCGGATTTGCGAGCGCGCCCGGCAGAAGTCGGGACCGAGTGCGGCGCGGACGCCAGTCATCAGAGCCGGTTGCGGGCGGGCCGGTGAGTACGAGCGGACGCCGAAAGGCATCGGCAAGGCGTGCGACGACCGGGTCAGCCGTAACGACGACTCGGGAGAGCTTGACCAGAGCGGCCGTTTCGACCACTGGTATCACCCCTGGTCGGAACACTACCGGCAGTCCCTGCATTTGTTCCGGCAGGGCCGGGGAATCGGCCCGGTCCGCAAGAACGTATCCTCGGAGCAGATCCCGATCAAGCTCGTGGAGATCACGCGCGACCCGACTCTCAACGCCCCGGGGCAGGACAATCCCCGGCTCGTCCCCCGGTGAAGGCAGGCCGATGAGCTGCAGCAGGCCCGAGGAACGATCAGCCATGGGGCCGTCGGCAAGCTTCCTGATCCAGTGCGTGAGCAGGGCCCCGCCGAACTCCTTCGAGGCTGCAATCCGAAGGGGAATACCTGCGAGGTAGCAGACGTAGGCGGCGCTGTACGGATGGTCCGAATCGCCGGTAAAGACTATGGCGGCATCAAAGGATCCCGACTGCACCTTGCGAACCAGTCGGTAAACGCTGGCGAAAACGACCGGGCCGGTGAGGGTTTGATCATGATCTATCAGCAACCGATCGATACCGCCGAGCAAGCAGGCCGCCGAAGCGCCCGTCGAGGAAACCAGGAGAGTAGTCTCACACGCGACGTAGGAAACCGCATGAATCGCCGGCGCCATCGTGAGCAGATTCGCCGGGCTCCCGAGATAGACCAGCAACAGCCGTTTGATATGCGGCCAGGGGATTGCCGGGAGATCACCTGCCCCGCCACCTCGCACCTGCAGGCGGACCGGACTCTCGGCCAACAGGCGACCGGCCTCGTCCAAAACGGCGGTTGGGGTCACTCCAGCCGGCGGAACAGCAGTGGGGTCCCCCAAAGCCCGGTGCCTGCTGAGATCAAGGGGAGCCCAGCGTTTTGGGTCGGAGGCACTGAAGATGATCACGCTGGGAACCCCGAGAGCAGCCGAAATGTGCGAAACGCCGGTGTCATTGCCGACCAGCAGACGGACCCTCTTCAAGAGTGCCCCCAGTCCCCCGAGAGTCGTTTTCCCGGCGAGGTTCAAAGTGCCCCTACCCAGACGCTCGGCCAGCCAGCCAGCCTGGCCC
>RPQK01000524.1 GCA_003819755.1 Acidobacteriota bacterium
GGAGAAAATACGCATCTCGTGCCGCGGGCGGTGCATCCTGAATTGCGACCATCGCCCAGATACTGCTCCGAGCGAGCAGCCGAGACTCATTCGGGACAACGCCCACCACTGTATACAACGACCCGTCGAGGCGGATGTCGCGACCCACCACGCCCGGGTCGGCGCTGAAACGCGTGCGCCAGAACGCCTCGCTGAGCACAACCACATTGGAGCGCCGGCTGTCGTCGGAAGGAAGAAACGTCCGACCGAGAATCGCCTTGACGCCGAGCGCGTCAAAAATTCCGGCGGTTACCCACTGGCGAGGAACGGTTTCGGCAGTGCCATCCGCCGCGTTCATCACCATGCCGCCAACATTCGGAACGAACCCACCCATCAGCTCGAACGTGCGGTTCCGTTCGTTCCAATCGAGGAGATTGAGCGGCGAAACCCCGTCCCGGAGCGAGCTTTCGGTTCGCTCCGAGACCATCACCAGGCGCTCGGGCTCGGGGAAGGGGAGCGGCCGGAGCAGAGTCGCGTCGACCAGGGAGAATATGGCACTGTTGGCGCCGATCCCGAGCGCCAACGTGGCAGTCGCTATGAACGTGAAGGCCGGCGCGCTTCTCAGCTGTCGCACGGCGAATACCACGTCGTCCCGAAACTCCTCGAGCCATCGAGTCAGGTGCATTGCACGGCCTCTTTCGTCAGGCAGGTTCCTGCTGACGCCCGCTATTCGACAGCGCCGGCGGATCGCAGGAATTCCACAACCTGGGTGTGACTATGGCTTCGAGCCATGCCCAGCGGCGTGCGCCACTCGCCGTCGTTGGGGGTGCGCGGAGCCCAGACGCGAGCATTCACGTTGGCTCCACGCGATACGAGCAGTTTCACGATTTCGAGATGTCCGCTGCCACTTGCCTGGATGAGGGCGTTTTCGTCACCGGGCACCGATTGGTCGATGCTCGCGCCGCTGTCGAGCAGCAGGGTCACCACATCGACATGGCCTTCGCGCGCGGCCATGATGAGGGGATTCCCATCCCCCGGCACGCCCATGTTGGGATCGGCTCCACGATCGAGCAGCAGGCGAACGGCGCTCAGCTGGCCCTCACGCGTCGCGCCGATCAACGGACTGCCGTCTCCAATAATGGTCGCATTGACGTTCGCGCCCGCGTCGAGCAACCTCGAAATGGCGTCGACGTCCCCGTCCGAAGCCGCCTCATAGAGCGCGACATCGAGCCGATGGATCCGCTTCGGACTGAGTGATGCCTGGTCGCGAGTCTGACCGGAACCTGGCGCTTCTGCGACAGCATCGCGTCCGATGGGCACCCCTACCGCGCGCACAGGTCCGATGGCTGTCCCGAGGACAACTGCCGCACAGATTGCACCGGTTGCAGCGAATGCTCCGGCGCGCCCCCGTCTCTGAGTTCCATCCAGCAGAGCTGCCACGCGACTCAGCAGATCGCTGCGGTTTGCCATGCCGAGCACGGGATGTGCTTCCGTTACCGACATGCGCTCGGCCATCGAAACAAGTTGCTCCGCATAATCGGTGCGCTCTGCGCGCTCGACCACGGCGTCGTCGCACGCCCGCTCCGCCTCCAGGCACAGCCTGCGCCAGGCTATCCAGACGAGGGGATGGAACCAGTAGCACCCGCATGTCAGGCGCGCGGCGAGCTGAACGGCCCAGTCCAGGCGTCGTACGTGCTCGAGCTCGTGAACCAGCGCTCGCTCGAGATCCGCGTCGCTCCACGCTGTCGCGGTCGCGGGGAGAACGATAACCGGCCGCCACATTCCGCACGTAAACGGGGAAACTATCTCTTCATGCCGCAATACGTCGACGAATCGGAGCACACCCCCCTCGACGGCCAACGCGCTGATTTTCGGCCGCAGCTCGATCCACGGCAGACCCTGTCGGACGATGCGGCGCACCCGCCACAGATCGAAGGCAATTGGTAACAGGAGCAGCGCTGCACCACCGAGCCAGATACCCAGAGCCAGCACCGGCCACGACAGTGCGTAAGGTCTGCGAGCAAGCACGGCGCCTGCGTTGGGTGCCGGTCTCGCTACCGGGCCGTTTGGCACTGTTGTGTTCACCGGTGCGAGAGCGTCATCGCCGGCACGGACCGGAATTTCGACTGAAACCGCCGGTCCCAGCAGGACCAAAAACGGGAGGGCCAGAAGCGTCGCAAACGTGGCGGCCAGCAGCAGGTGGCGCACGGATGCCCGCTGTCGCCGCGCCAGCCATGCCGCCGCGAGACCGAGGATCACGAATAACGTGCCTTTCAATAGAATGGAAACAGCCGCCGAACTGCTCGAGAACACAGCTGCATCTGCAATGGTCGACATCATGACTTTTTCTCCCTGCGAACGCGTTCAATCTCCGCTCGGAGCGCATCGAGCTCTTCGTCCGTCCAGCTCTCCTGCTTCAACAAAGCCGCTGCCGTCTCCTGCGGCGAGCCGCGGAAAAAGACGCGCACGAGTCTGGTGAGCGCATTTCGTTGCGCGCTCGAGCGCGATGTTGTCGGCATGTAGACATAGCGCAGGCCTTCTTCGCGATGACGCACATAACCCTTGGCCTCCAGCCTGGCGAGCATCGCTCGAATCGCTGAATAGCCTGGCGGGTCCGACAGCCGCGCGCGGATCTCTTCGGCGGACGCTTGATCACCTAATGCGAACAACGTATCCATGATCTCGCGTTCGCGACGGCTCATTTTCTCCTGTGAGGGCGACACCATATCAAGACTCCTCTGATGTGCTACAGACGTAGCATACTGCTACATATGAAGCATGTCAAGGGGCTTGGAAACCGCGATGAAAGCGCTGGTTGGAAAGGGACAAGGGCGGGAGATAGTCTTGCCCTCGCCCCGAGTGCAGGAACAGGCTTAACGTGAAAAGACCTCAAGGACCTCAAGGACCTGAAGGACCTTCTCCTTCTGGTCTTTGAGGTCTTTGAGGTCCTTGAGGTCCTTTCACTCCCTGCTACCTCTCTCCCGCTCCTCGCTTGGGCTGGCTCTCCCGACAGTGGGTTGGGTTAGGCCGCGCTTGCGCGGTTCCCGGCTTTCAGCATCAGATTGCCGATTATGATTCCTACGAGGATCCCGACGATCGCGCCCTCGCCCATGTATTCGAGCAGCGGCTGACCCGAGATCCGAAGGATCAGGCCCAGGAGCCATCCGAAGAAGGAGCCGAGAATAAGCCCGACGACCCCGAAACCCAGGAATGAGTTCAGTGAGAAGGGCGTTGGCCTCAGCAAAGCCCGCTCGTCCACGGGCTCAAGCCTCGGTGTGAGCAGGTGCACAATCAGCAGGGAAACAAGGTACATCGGCCCGACGGCAAAAAAGATAGCCATGTAATTCCCGCCCGTGCTCTGGAGGATGTACCCGGTGGCTACCGCCATCGCCACGCCGCCGAACGCGCCTGCCATCCCGCCGACGCCAACCACCGACCCGACTGCGCCGCGCGGAAACATGTCGCTAACTATGGTAAAGACATTAGCAGACCAGCCCTGGTGTGAAGCGGCAGCGAGACTGAACAGTCCGACCGCGATCCAGAGATTACCGGCATATGGCATGGCCATGATCGGCAAGACAGTCAGGGCGCAAACCAGCATCGCCGTTTTTCGCGCCGCATTGACCGACCAGCCGCGGTTGATCAGGATGGACGACAGCCATCCGCCTCCAATGCTCCCTATGTCAGCGACGACGTAGATGACGATAAGGGGAAGTCCCACCGTGGAAAGGTCTACTCCATGCTTGTCTCTCAGGAAGCTGGGAGCCCAGTAGAGATAGAACCACCAGACGGGATCGGTCAGGCACTTGGCAATGGCGAATGCCGTCGTCTGCCGATGCGGGAGCAGCTGAATCCAGCGCCATTTCTGTGGCGGGTCTGGCGGATCGCTTTGTATGTAGGCCAGTTCCGCCTTGGACAGTCGGGGATGCGTTTCCGGCTTGCCGTACAGCGGCAGCCAGAAGAGCAGCCAGAGAAAGCCGAGCGCGCCGGTCAGGATGAAGGCCCACTGCCAACCCCAGTTGATGGCGATCCAGGGAACCGTGAGCGGAGCCACGACGGCGCCCACGTTCGTTCCTGCGTTGTAGATCCCCTGGGTGAGCGCGCGCTCTTTCTTCGGAAACCACTCGGCCACGGTCTTAACGGCAGCCGGAAAGTTCGCTGCCTCACCGAATCCGAGAGCTGCCCTGGCCACGCCAAAACCAAGGGGCGTGCGGGCAAGGGCATGGGCCATTCCGGCCAGACTCCAGACGGTCAGCGCCATGGCGTAACCGATTTTGGTGCCGAACCGGTCTATCAGACGACCGGATACGAGCAGTCCCAGGGCATAGGCGGCGTTAAACGCGCCGACGATATTGCCGTAGTCAATCTCACTCCAGCCGATGATTTTCTGCAGGTCCCTCGCCAGGATGCCGATCACTTGACGGTCCACGTAGTTGACGGTAGTGGCAAAGAACAGCAGACCGCAGATTACCCATCGGTAATGCCCGATGCGTTCCACGACAATTTCGCCGGCGGACGTAACCCTGCGCGGCGCGCTCACAGAAGTCTGGTCCCGGTTCTCGTTCATAGGCCCTAAGGATACAGCCTGTGGTCCGGCCAGAGTCAAGGGCCATCCTGCTCGATTCCCGGAACGAAATTGCCGTGGTCTGCAACCAAACTCGGGCTTCAGGCCTCCGTATAAATAGACGGTAGTGAGTCTTTAGCGCCAACGCCGGATGCCGGGGCGTTTGTGATATATATGTGCCACAATCATCGATACAACGGCTCCGAGCGAGGTCGAGGTTTTGTGTGAAAAAGAAAACGATCTTCGAAGACAAGTTCTACCCGCCCGTTCTGGATCTGGATGATGACTTGGACGATGAGGAGGCCTTTCGCCAGGCAATGTCCGACGTCACTCGCTTGCCGGAGGCCGATCGCAGAGTCAGGGTCCGAAAGCTGACTGAAGCACCGGCGGAGCAGGCGGCGGCTGCATCGCCGCCGGAGGAGGATCCCGAGCGGCTTTTCCTCCAGGCCATGGACGGCGACAACGAGTCGGAGTTTTTCCTTCTTAATGAATACGTAGAGGGGGGGACGCAAGCTTGGGACACCCGGTTGCTCAAGAAGTTGAGGGAGGGTGGGTTTGCGGTCCAAGCTGAGTTAGACCTGCATGGGTTCAGTCAAAAAGAAGCGGTCGGCCGCCTTCAGGAATTCGTCCTGGATTGCTGCCGGCGCGGTTTTACCTGTGTTCGGGTCATTCACGGCAAAGGCAAGAACTCGCCGGGGCCTATTCCTGTCTTGAAGAATCGCGTCGAGCGTTGGCTGTCCCGGCGCAGCTCCGCTCGATACGTCGTGGCCTATACCTCGGCCCGCCTCGTCGATGGGGGCGGGGGAGCGATGTACGTGCTCTTGAGGTGCAGCTGATCGCGATTGATTGCGGGCCCGACGGTTCTTTATCCACAAATTACACGAATTACACGAATTGGGGTCAATTCGTGTTACAACCGTAACACTTGATCGCTCCGTGCGTGCAAGTTTGGTTCTGCGCGGCTGTAATTAGTAGTGATATTTGAATTTTGTTCAATTTCTTTCAACCGGCTTTTGTCAGATGTTCGAGGGTGGCGGCACGCGCGCTCGGAAGTGTGCTGATCATAATATCGAATATCGAATGTCGAATGTCGAAGGAAAGGAAAAGCTGTAGACTCGGCGAATGTCGAAGGAAGGGAAGCCTCTCATCTGAACGCTGTCATCGACGAAACCAACCAGCTA
>RPQK01000525.1 GCA_003819755.1 Acidobacteriota bacterium
ATGGGCATCGCCATCAGTTCCTCGGCCTATCAGAAACCCGAGGAATTGCTTAATGACGCGGATACCGCAATGTATCGCGCCAAAATGCTCGGCAAGAACCGCATTGCCCTCTTCGAGAACGATGTGCCGGCCAGAGCCTGCAGTGCTTAGCAAAGGATGAAGGATGAAGGATGAAGGATGAAGAAAAAGCAAGGATGAGACCATCGCGTCTTCATTCTTCATCCTTCATCCTTCCTCCTTCATCCTTCTTCCTTTTCCAGCCTTCTTCGCACACAATGAGCGGACATGAGACAGCAACTCCTGGTGGCTTGCCTGTCGCTTGGTGCGTTTGCCTCTGTCCTCGCCCAGCCTGCCTCCTCCAAGAACGAAAGCGAATCCGTTCTCTGGTATCGCCAACCAGCAGCGGAATGGCTGGAAGCGCTCCCGGTAGGTAACGGTCGTCTCGGCGCCATGGTCTTCGGCGGGGTGGCCCGCGAGCAGATCCAGCTTAACGAAGATACCATCTGGTCACGTGGCAGTTCGCCGTGGCTGATACCGGCTGGGGCTCACACGCAGCTTCCTGCAATCCGGCAACTTCTCTTCGACGGGAAGTACGCGGAGGGGGAGGCGTTGGTGCGGCAAGCGCTGCTGGCCGGCCCCCGAGGCGATCGCAACAGCTATCAGACCTTGGGAGACCTTGTCCTGACGGCCGAAATCCCCGAGGGCGCTGCCGAGTACCGTCGCTCTCTGGATCTCGACACCGGCATAGCCGCGACGACCTTCAAGATTGGCGAGGTGACCTGGCGTCGGGAGGTTTTCGCAAGCGCGCCTGACCAGGTCCTGGTTGTTCGTCTCTCGGTCGACCGGCCGGGCGATCTCAGTTTTGCCGCGGAGTTGCAGCGTCCGAATGTCAGGATCGAGGCGGGAGGCGCAGACGTCCTCGTCATGACAGGACAGGCGGTCGGTCGGGACCAGGGCAACGGGGTAAGGTTCGTCGCGGCCTTGAAAGCGGTGGCGGACGGGGGGAGCGTCGCGGTCGATGGTAACCGTCTGCGCGTTAAGGGCGCTCAGAGCGCCACCCTCCTGCTGACCGCCTCCTCCGACTACAACCTGAAAAATCCTCTCGATCCTCTTAAACGCGACAACCGCGCGCAGGTCACGGAAACTCTGAAGACCGTTTCCAGCCGGCCATATGCGGAGATCAAAAGGCGCAGCGTCACTGATCATCAACGCCTCTTTCGCCGCGTGGACCTCCAGTTATCGCTCGACCCTGCGCCGGATCGCCCTACTGACGAGCGTTTGCAGGCCGTCCAAAACGGCGCACATGACCCGAATCTCGTCGAGCTCTATTTCCAATATGGCCGGTATCTGCTGATCGGTTCGTCACGCCCCGGCGATCTGCCGGCCAACCTGCAGGGGATTTGGAACAAAGACATCAATGCTCCCTGGGGGGCCGACTACCATATCAACATAAATATCCAGATGAACTACTGGCCGGCCGAAGTGTGTAACCTTTCCGAGTGCCATGAACCGTTCTTCGACTTCGTCGAGGCCCTTGCCGCTCACACCGGCCGCAAGGCTGCCCGTGAGTTTTACGGCATGAGAGGCTTTGTCGGGCACTACACGACCGATGCCTGGCTCTACACCCCGACGGCCGGGGATCCCAAGTGGGCTTTGTGGCAGATGGGTGGGGCCTGGTGTTCCCGCCACTTCCTGGAGCATTACTGGTATACCGGTGATCGCGCCTTCCTGAAGGAGCGGGCTTATCCAATCGTGCGCGATGCGGTCAGGTTCCTGCTTGACTGGCTGGTTGAGCACCCGAAAACCGGCAAACTGGTTTCAGGACCAAGTGCATCGCCCGAGAACACCTTCCTGGGAGCCGACGGAAAACCCCACAGCGTCGTCATGGGGAGCTCGATGGACCAGGAGATCGCCTGGGACACCTTCGAGAACTTTCTGGCGATTACCCGGGAGCTTGAAATCACGGACGATATGACCAACGAAGTCCAGGCTGCTCGCAACAAACTGGCATGGCCCGGAATAGGCCTGGATGGCCGGCTGATGGAGTGGGCCGAGGAGTTCAAGGAGCCCGAGCCCGGCCATCGCCACATCTCGCATCTGTTCGGCCTACACCCCGGCACCCAGTTCACAAGGAACAGAACGCCCCAATTCATGGCGGCCGCCCGCAAGACGATTGACCATCGCCTGGCCAACGGGGGTGGGCACACAGGTTGGAGCCGCGCCTGGATCATCAACTTCTGGGCCCGATTTAATGAAGCGGAAAGGGCCTATGAGAACGTCCAATTGCTGCTGCAGAAATCGACGTTGAAGAATCTGTTCGACAACCATCCGCCGTTCCAGATCGACGGCAACTTCGGGGGGACTGCGGGGGTCGCGGAAATGTTGCTCCAGAGCCACGATGGGGAACTGGCCTTGCTCCCCGCCTTACCGAAGGTTTGGAGTAATGGCAGCTTCAAGGGATTACGGGCTCGGGGCGGCTTTGAGGCCAACGTGATCTGGAAGAACGGCAACGTTGAACGCGCGGAGATCACCTCTCTCCTTGGTAAACCGTGCCGTGTCAGGTTCGGTGAGACAGTAAAGGAATTTGCTACCACCGCCGGGACAAGGTACGTGCTGCAAGGGGCGAATCTGAATCTGCAGGCGAGCCGGTGAAGGGCCTTGTCAAACACGGACCATTTCGCCGGGAACGCGGGCGGGGATGCCCGCGTTCCCGGCAGGGCCGCCGGCGCTAGAAGTTCACGCGCAAGCCGCCCTGGATCACACGGGGACCTCCCGCCTTTTCCAGGACGTTTCCGAAGTCTGGATCGTCGAGGTTTGTGATGGGGTCGGCTAACCGGACCCGATTGAACAGGTTGATCACGTCGATCCGAACCTCGAATTCTGTCGATTCATTGAAGCCGAGATTGAACCTCTTGAGTAGTGAGAAGTCTTCGCTGAATTGACTGAAGCCCCTGACGGTCGACAAGAACCGCGGAGCATTCCCGAGGCGAGTTGGAATGTTATTCTCCGTTACCGGTAAGGGGGCAAACGCAGCCGGGTTGAGGTACGGACTTCCAAGCTCGCCGTTGAAATTGTCGAACTTCTGCTGGTCTTCGGGCAAGAGAACCAGCGGGCGAAAACCGGGGTTGAAGAGCGCTTCGCCTTCGTAACCGCTGGTGGTGACTCCCAAGGGATTTCCAGAGCGGTAATTCTGAATGGCGCTCATCGTCCAGCCACCTATGATGTGGCTCAGAGGCCCGCTGCGCAAGAACCGCTGGTTCTGGCCGAACGGAAGCTGGTAGATCCAGGTCACGCGGAGATCATGCGGTACATGGTACTTCGTGACGGAATAGTCAGCCCTGCGGTTGTAGATATCCTGACCGTACCCGCCGTAGTACCCGTACCCGATCGCGTTGTCGGCCGTGCCGAGGCTCTTCGAGAAAGTGTATGCGACCAGGAAACTGAGCCCGTTCGAAGTGCGCTTGGTCGCCGTCATCTGCAGGGAGTGGTAGTTGGACCAGCCCGAGGCCAACCTGTGGGTCGTCACATCGCGGTACTGGGGGAACGGCCGCAACGCCTGAGCCACTGTGCCCTCGAAACTCGGGTAGGGTCTTGCGATCTCCGGGTGATCGTTGATGTCATCCAGCAGGGCGTCACCCAACGCCAGGTGTTTCGGGTCGAGTTGGTTGAGACTCGTCAGGTAGATTTCGTTGAGTCGCGTGCCCTTAGTCCCCACGTAGTTTACTTCCAGTCGCGTCGCCCACGGCAGCTCACGTTGAACCCCGAAGTTCCAGTTCTGAGTCATAGGGAGGCGATTGGTTTCCTGGGGATAGATGGGAACACTGTCGCCGTTAAGTTGTGCCGGGTCGAAGTTTGGGAGTGTGCCGGTGAATTGTGGGTAGGGCGTGTCCCAGTTGTAGCTCGGATCCTCAAGGAACCGGCTGTTGCTCCGAGTGGTGATGTTGTTCACGCCGTTGAATCCATTGAACCAGCCAAAGTGCCATCCATCGAGGAGCGGAGGCGCGTAGTTGATGCCGTAACCTCCCCGAAAGACGGTTTTCTGACCCATCGCCCAGGCGAACCCCACGCGAGGACCGAACTCCCTCCAGTAGATGTCCCCGAAGGAATTGCGGCCATTACACCCTGCGCAGTCTCCGAGGAACTCGAGCGCACCCGGGAAGTTGTCTGCGCCGGGGTTCGGCTTCGTGGGATTCAGGGCGGACATTGCATCCTTGGACTCAGAGAACGGCTGCGGGATATCCCAGCGAAGTCCGAGGTTCAGGGTGAAATTCGGGCTGACCTTCCAGTCGTCCTGAACGTAGAACGCGGTCGTGCGCGATCTCACCCCGTAGGTTAAGCGGTTCACGCCGACGCCGGCATTCCGGACAGCGCCGGTGAGGAAGCTGGCGTAGGCAAAACCCGTTTGCGTCGCAAATCCGGGCAAAGCGGTGTTTTCATTGTGGAAAACGTAGGTGCCAGGCGTATCGACCGAACGGTCGTTGATGTAGTAGCGCCGGTGCTCGCCGCCAAAGCGAATGCTGTGGCTGCCCCGAATCACACTGACGTCGTCGAGGATGATCGTACTTCCGTTGGGCGCATTTCCGGTGTTGCCGTCGATGCCCATGTCCTTATATTGACCGCTGAGAAGAGGATCATTTCCTTGGAAGTTAAGCTCTGGGAAGCTTGCGCCTCCGACATTTTGCAGCCCCACCTCCTCAGCCCAATTTCGGCCGTCAAGGAACGCGTTGGATTGGTTGGCGTTTCGGAAACGATTGTAGCCGATCGCAAAGTGGTTCAGCGTCGTCGGGTTGAAGTTCCAATCCTCACTGATACGGAAAATCCAGCCGGGAGTTGACTGGGTCTTGTCTCCGGTTAACGGGGAACCGGGAATCTGAGGTTCAGGCAGCTGGTAGTGTGAACCGCTTCCATAGCGCAGGCGAGACCGGTTGTTGTACACGATGGCGCCGCTCAGCTTGTGGCTCTGATTGAGAACATGGTCGATCTTCGTACTGTAATTGTCGATGTCCAGAACCGGACAGCAGCCGGAGACGCGAGGCGTGTTCCGCAATAATTGGTCTCTAAATGGGCCGGGAAGAGCGAATCGCAGGACATTCTGAGTCACCTGGCTGATTCTGTTCGCTGGGATGATGTTGCCCGGAAATGGGTCACGAATCCAGCTTCCGTCGGGGAGTTGACGTGCGGTGGCCGGGTCATAAATCTGCCCGAAGACTATGTTACGGCCCAGTGCATCCTGACCGACCACTGTACCCGAACGGGCATCGAGCGTGAACGCGGGATCGAGCAGCCGCGAGAAGTCACCCGTGTTAAACGCCGGGAGCGGCAGGCTGTCAACGAACCCACCCAAGTTGTAATTCGTTTGGCGGTTTCCTTCATAGGAGAAGAAAAAGTGGGTCTTGTCCCTGATGATAGGTCCGCCGACACTCGCCCCGAAGTTGTGCAGCCGGAAGGGACGTTTGTCCTGGTTTGCGGCGTTGCTTCCCCACGAATTCGCGTTTAACGCTTCGTTCTGGTGGAACCAGAACGCCGTGCCATGGAACTCGTTCGTTCCTCCTTTGAGTGCAAAGTTCGTCAAACCCGTCTGTGAATTACCATACTGCGCCGAGGTGGCGCCGGTTTGCAGCTTGAATTCACTGACAGCATCGACGGTAGGCGTGAATTCATTGTTGCTGCCACCGTTGATATCCATCCGCCCGATCGAAATCCCATCTATGAGGATCTCG
>RPQK01000526.1 GCA_003819755.1 Acidobacteriota bacterium
GCCCCCGCCGTTAGCACAGTCGATTGTTCTAACGGCGTGAACGGTGCGGGACGCCCCTCGCCCCAGTGCAGGCGAGACGCCTGCGCTCCCAGGGACGCCTGCCCCATCGGCCTGAAACGAATACTATTCTGAAACGCGGCGACTTCGGCGTGCAGTTCGAGCGCATTGCCCACGACGCGGGCGACGCTGACACCCTGGCTGTTCGGCAGTCCGCTGCCGCCGCTGGCCGATAGCGACAGATCGATCCCCTGAATCAGCCGATAGGCGCGAGCGGCCCAGCCGGTCGCGAGCAGATGCTTTCCGTCCTCCCCCTCCCAGTCAATTTCCGGGACCGCCAGCAGAGTCAGGTTCCAGTCACGGACAAACAAGTCGACCTTCAGGTTGTCCACACCGCGGTAAAGGCCCCGCCGATCGTTCGGATCGCTCGGATTCTTGCGCGGATTGACAACGCCGGTCGGGTTCCAGGCGTAACCCGTTCCCCACTTCTCGATACTGCGCCCTACCTGGAGGTCGAGCCAGCCGGACAGGGAGACACTGTAGTTCAGCTCTCCAATCTCGGCCTTGGTCACGCTTCGATCCCGGTTCCAGTCATTCGAACCACGCAGCTTCAAATGGGATTTCCAGCTCTTGTCTTCCGGGACCAAGTCCGCAAATAGACTGAAGTCGAGCGAATTGGAGGCCGGGGGTACGTTGAGGAAATCGCCTGGGTTAAGCCTTGAGGAGGGGTTCGCCGGGGTCAGGTGAACCTCGTTGCCGATGGAACCGAAAAGGCGGAAATCGGGGGTATCGGCACGGGCCGCGACGCACATAACCACCGGAATCAAGGCCACCCAGGCGACGCCGTTTTTCATCACCATTTGCCCAAATAGTTCTTGTTAAAGAGCTTTTCCGACAGCTTTTTGGGTTGGAGACCCGAATACTTCAACTCGGTCCAGAGTCCCTTCTGCCGTATGTCGTGAATTTCCATCCCGGTGACCGTTCGCCGGCCGTTCATGATTCCGAAGGTGCGGAAGAAAGCCCGCTTCATGTGCATACCCGAGACCACGAAGAAGTCCGCCTGAATCGGCTCATAATTCTTCTTCGAGACCCACAACTTAACGCGGCTATAGGAAAGATCGTTGTCTTTTGCTTTTAGCTCCAGGACGTAAGCCGGCGCTCCGTCCACGACGTCCTCGCCGGCCATCTCCGGAAGATAGTCGATCGTGTAATTGGTCCGGGCTACGTCGCCGTTTGACGCTTCTCCCATCAGCCGCTGCAGCGGCGAGATGCGGATCGGCTTCCGGGTGTTCGGCATGTAAATCCACATGGCATCGCGCAGCATTAGCAGGTAACGGCCTTTGTCGCTGGCGGGGCTTACGAACTCGACCAGGCTTTTGTCGAGTCCTTGCCCGTAGACCTTGAAAGTCGCCGTTTCGGTTTCGTCTTTCCGGTGGCTGACGACCTGGACATCGATCACGAAACTGTCCAGCGGATTTCGAAAGATGTCTACCTGCCTGAGGATCTCCGCCGCGTCGGCACCCAGCAGTGACGGCGCGAAAATCGTTAGAAACAAAGCCGCAAGCGCGGCGCTTTTTAACGGAGCGCGTCCGATACGAGCCGTTCGCAGGGACCGGTCGATTCTCACCCTGGTTTTCATATATGCCCCAGCGCGTCTACGATGTTCAGCCTCGATGCTTTAAAAGCGGGATAGATCGATGACAGGGTTGCCGTTACCAGGGACAGCGCAAAACTGCTCATCAGGATTCCCGGCCTCAGCAGGATCCGCAACGCGTAACCGGCTGTATACCCCGGAGGCGGTGGCAGTTGAATATTGGCGTAGTTGATCAACTGCCCGATGATGGCGCCAGCAATCAGTCCCAGGATGCCGCCGATCAGTCCGAGCATCGCCCCTTCAAGCAGGAACAACGTCCAGATTCTCTTCCTCTTCGTACCGATCGCCATAAGAGTCCCGATCTCCCGAGTTCGTTCGAAGATATTCATCATGATCGTATTGGCCACACTGAGGACGACGATGACGAAGACGATCGTGCCGATAAAGCCGAAGATCCCGTTAAAGATCAGGACCACCTGGTGGTAGAAAGTGGCCAGATCCGACCATGTTCTCATCTCGAGCGGCCAATTTCGACTGGCCGCCATCAACTTCACGTCGGCCATGACCGCTTCCGTGTCCTCGGTCTGCTTCAGCATGACAAGCAGCTTCTCGATCTTTTTCGTATTAAGCAGGTAGTAGGCGCCGGAAAGCGGGACTTTGATGGCCCGGTCGTCATATTCTTTGACTCCGGTCATGAACGTTCCGACCACCCTGAAATCCATCCCGTTCAGGGACCCCGTAACGGTAGTCGTCATCAGCGTCAGGTAATCGCCGAGCTTGACGTTCATGGAGCGGGCCAACCCTCGGCCCAGCATGATGGTGTCCATCTCGCCATCGTTCAGTTCGCGGCCGGTCTCCAGACGCTGTGACCTCATCTGGCGGTCTTTCGTCGGCTCAACCGCCGTTCCGAGGAACGTCTCGGACTTCTCTCCGTTGCTGATCAGACCCATGAAGGTGATCTGCGCGGCGGTCATCGCCACTCGAGGATCCTTCTCAACTTCGGTTCTAATCTGGCCGATGTCGTCCAACCCGTACTCGAGCGGTTTCTGCGAGTCGGCCGTGAGATAGCCCTGCCGGTAGATTTGCAGATGGCCGAGTCGATTTCGGATGGTGGTTTCCCGCAATCCCCAGAAATTCATCTCCTTGTACCCGCCAAACAGGATCATCCCGGTGGCCCCCATGACAAGCACGAGGAGGGTGATCAGGGACCGTCTCCGGTTGCGGAAAATGTTCCTGAACGCGATCTTAGCTAGCATGGACAACTCCTCCGGTCAGCTGGTGGTTGCGCTCGTCTGCCGCAATATGCCCGTCCCGAAGCCTGATGCGCCGGTGGGCACGGGAAATGATGGCAGGGTCATGGGTTGCGAAAAGGAACGTGACGCTCGTTTCCCGGTTGATCCGGTGGAGCAGATCGAGTATCTGCGCCGCCGTCTCGGAGTCCAGGTTAGCCGTCGGTTCGTCGGCCAGGACCAGCACAGGCCGGGAAACCATCGCCCGCGCGATCGCGACCCTCTGGCGCTGCCCCCCGGACAGCTGATCGGGCCGTTGGTTCGCCTGCGGCGCCAGCCCGACATTATCCAGCCATTCGTTGACGCGTTCGTGCCGTTCTTTTCGCCCGACTCCACCCAGGAGCAAGGGGTACTCCACGTTCTCGAATGCCGACAGGACGGGGATGAGGTTAAATGTCTGAAAAATGAATCCGATTTTCGAGCCTCGAATATCGGCGAGCTTGTCCAGGGAGGAATCAGTGATGTCGAGCCCGTCCAGGAACAGTCGCCCGGCGGTCGGCTTGTCGAGACATCCAATCAGGTTAAGGAGCGTGGTCTTCCCGCTGCCCGAGGGGCCCGCCAACGCTCCGAACTCTCCACTCTCGATCTCCAGATCGATCCCGCCCAGGGCAGGAACCTCAACCTTCCCCAGACGGTAAGACTTGCGCACACCCTGCAGTCTGATTACCGAATCGGTCATGTGGTTAGTTTAGAGGGATTCCCATGGAACAGGGAGCCGAATTCGGCCAAGCGGCGTCAACGGCCGGTGAGCGGCAGGAAGGCAAGAACGAACGGCCTTCCTGCAGGAGCCGCGCACGTCGTGCGCGGCTCTGTATTTCTGGGCCGGGATCTCACTGTTCCGGACCCTTGACCGGGCCGACGGGAGGCGCTTACAATCCCGCTCACCGATATGTTTAACACCGGCGAGTTGGGGCGCCTCCGTGTCAGTATTCAAGACGAACTCAAGGCCAACATCCTTCCCTTCTGGCTCGAGCGGACGATGGACCTCGAGCACGGAGGGTTCTGGGGCAGGATTTCCAACGACCTTACGGTCGATCGGGAGGCCGACAAGGGCCTCATCCTCAACGCTCGAATTCTCTGGACTTTTTCGCGCCTGTTCTCTGAATACCGAGACCCGGCTTTCCGAGAAATGGCCAACCGCGCATACGACTACCTCATGCGCAATTTCTGGGACCCGGATGACGGCGGGACCTACTGGATGGTCAGTTTCACAGGTGAGCCGGTCGACACCAAGAAGAGAACATACGGCCAGGCCTTCACCATCTATGCGCTCAGTGAATTCGCGGCGGCTTTCAAGCACCGGAATTCCCTCGAAAAGGCGAAGGCTTTGTACTCGCTCCTCGAAGACAAGGCCAGGGACACCGTTCATGGCGGGTACTTCGAGACCTTCGAGAAGAACTGGCAACTGGCCGGTGACCAGCGCCTGAGTGAGGTGGACATGGACGAAAAGAAGTCCATGAACACGCATCTCCACGTCCTGGAAGCGTACGCGAACCTGCTCAAGGCTTGGGAGAATCCGGCCCTGTCTTTGCGCGTGGCTGATCTGCTCAAGATTTTCCTCTTGCGCATCGTTAACCCGGCCACCTGGCACTTTCGGATGTTTTTCGAGGAGAACTGGGAATCGAAGTGCGAACGTGTTTCTTTCGGGCACGACATTGAAGGCAGCTGGTTGCTGTCGGAAGCAGCTGACATAGTCGGCGAACAATCCATTCAGGCGTCGGTGAGACAGACCGTCCGGATGATGGCGATGTCCGTCCTGGAGGACGGGATGGATGTCGACGGCGGTCTCCTTTACGAAGCGGAAAAGGGCGAGATCGTCGATGACTCCAAACACTGGTGGCCTCAAGCAGAGGCGGTCGTCGGTTTCCTCAACGCCTATCAGCTCACGCATGAACAACCTTTCCTGGAAGCAGCCGCTACCTCCTGGCAATTTATCGAAAGATATATCGTGGACCGGCGTTGCGGCGAGTGGTTCTGGAAGGTATCCAGGGAAGGCATTCCCAGCAACGACAAGCCGAAGGTCGATGCCTGGAAAGGTCCATATCACAATACCCGCGCCTGCCTGGAAGCGATCTCGAGACTGACCGAGATCGAGCAGAAGCAGGGCTGACAAATTCACAAACTGACAGACTGACAGACTGACAGGCTGACAGACTGACAACCTGACAGACTGACAAACTGACAGACTGACAGACTGACAGACAGCTGAAGGGTGAGGCTCGAAATGCATCCTAGACTGGAAGCGCTGTCCGAGCGCTACAATCAACTGGTCAACAGGAAGAACGTCAAGGTCCCTGACGGAAACGGCGTCTATGACCGGTATCTGTATCCGGTCATCACGGCCGATCACACTCCCTTGTTCTGGCGCTACGATCTCGATCCCGCATCCAACCCCTTCATGATGCAGAGAATCGGGGTGAACGCCACTTTTAATGCAGGCGCGATTGAGCTCGCCGGCAAGATCCTGCTGGTCGTAAGGGTTGAAGGCTGGGATCGAAAGTCGTTCTTTGCGGTCGCAGAAAGCAGGACAGGTGTCGATGAATTCAAGTTCTGGGATTACCCGCTCCTGATGCCCGAGACCGATAATCCGGACACTAACGTCTACGACATGCGAGTCGTCCAGCATGAGGACGGCTGGATCTACGGCCTCTTCTGTACGGAGCGGAAGGATCCGAAGGCGCCTGCCTGGGACACTTCCTCGGCCGTCGCCCAGTGCGGGATTGCCCGGACCCGAGACTTGCTCGCATGGGAGAGGCTTGACGACCTCAAGACGGCATCCCCCCAACAGAGAAACGTGGTGTTGCACCCGGAGTTCGTGGACGGGAAGTACGCGTTCTACA
>RPQK01000527.1 GCA_003819755.1 Acidobacteriota bacterium
CCGGAGCTTGTCGAACACCCGATAGAAGGCGTACTGCGCCACGAAGCGTGAGTCTCTGACCATCGCCAGGAGCAATCGTGGAAGCGAGGGCACCTCCCCGGCTAGCTTGATGTCCGGGTCGTCCCCGGTCTCAGCGTAGTCACGTAAAGCCGAGGCATCGCCTTTGAAACTCTTCAGGTTCTCCCAAAGCCAGCGTTTCGACTTTACATAATTAATCAGTAGCTGCACCCCGGCCGTATCCGACCAGGCGTAAAGCGGTTCAAACCGGACGTAAGAGTTCAGAGTCTCGAGCCTCTCCTGGAGCTCATCAGTCAGCCGGAGGGCAAGGTATGCTGCCTTTCCCCGATACAAACACCCAAAATAAGCGGGCAGATGAGTCACCGGGCGGGTCGGAACCACCATGCCGGCCGGGTTCTTCGGATGATTCATGAAGTAGCGGCCGACTTGGTCGCACTCATTTCCGAGGTTTGAAGTGAGGAGGAGACGGGAGTTCTCGATTCCGCCGGTTGCGAGAACGATTACTTTCGCGCGGAACGTCACGGACTTCATGGCGCGTGTTCGGGTCATGCAGCCGTAGGTCCCATCTCCGGATGGGACCTTCAAATCGGTGACGGTTGCGTCAGTGTACAAATCCAGCTTCGGTGAATCGAAAATCCCGCGGAACAGCTGTCCGAACCTCTGCGGCCGGGCCGGTGCGAGGATGATTCGTTCGGTTATCTGGTTCCAGCTGAATTGGTGATCGCCTTCGGCTTTCAAGTCGGCGAACAGGCGGGTGTCATACAGGTCCGGATGCGGGAACCCGTATTGCTCGGCCGCGCGGCGGTAGTAGGGCAGCAGTTCGGAGCGCGGGATCGGCCAGCCGGACAAGGGCAACCAGGGGCGTTCCACAAAATCGAGCGGTTCGAGCGGCGCCGACAGCCCATCCCATGTCGAGGAAGCCCCACCAAGCAGGCGTTCTCTCGAATCGTGTTTGACGGGGATGCCGCCCTCGCTGATCACGGTCTTCAGTCGATCGGCGTGCCCGGTCTTCTTCAGTTGCCCGCTCTCCAGGACGGCGACTCGCAGCCCGGAATCTCGCAGTTCGTTTGCGACCGTGAGCCCTGCCGGCCCGCTGCCGATAATACAAATGTCGTAGGGAGGTGGAGGTGTGCTCTCTAACTCGTTGGCGTCAATGATCACTGAGAACTATTGTAGCGTGAGGTGGGTCGAACCGCGGAGAGCCGCGCTATCCGCGGTCCTACCCAATCCTGGAGAATCCATGGAAGCCGTTGCTGACCAGGGTGTTTTCGCGCTGAGCCAGTTCGAGGTCGTGCTCAACCATCATTCCGACGAGCTGTCTGAAGCTGGTCGAAGGGCTCCATCCCAGGGCTTGACGTGCCTTCGAGAAATCGCCCTGCAGGAAGTCAACTTCGCTTGGCCGGCAGTACCGCGGGTCGCTGGCTACGTGCTTCTGCCAGTCCAGCCCGGCGCAGGCGAAGGCTTCTTCGAGAAATTCGCGAACCGAATGCGATTCCCCGGTGGCAATCACGTAGTCGTCCGGCTGACGCTGCTGCAGCATGAGCCACATCGCCTCGACATAGTCCCCCGCGAACCCCCAGTCGCGTCGCGAGTCCAGGTTGCCGAGATAGAGCTTGTCCTGCAGCCCCGCCTTGATACGGCCGACCGCCCGGGTGATCTTGCGAGTGACGAACGTCTCGCCCCGCCTGGGTGATTCATGGTTGAAGAGGATGCCGTTACAGATGAACATCCCGTACGCCTCCCGGTAATTAACCGCATACCAGTGAGCCGCCAGTTTACTGGCCGCGTAAGGGCTCCTGGGGTGGAAGGGAGTGTCTTCATTCTGAGGAGGGGGCGCCGATCCGAACATCTCCGAGGATCCGGCCTGGTAAAACCTGACGCAGCAGTTGCACGTCTGTTGGTAGTCGCGGAGGGCATCCAAGAGGCGAAGCGGGCCCGTGGCCACGACGTCAGCCGTGTATTCCGGCTGATCAAAAGAAACCCGCACGTGCGACTGAGCAGCCAGGTTGTAGACCTCGTCCGGCTGTACTTTCTCCAGGATCCGCCTCAAACCTGTCCCGTCCGCGAGGTCCCCATAGTGAAGAAAGAATGCGGTTGATTCATGAGGATCACGGTAAACGTGGTCGATGCGGTCTGTATTGAATGTCGAGGCCCGGCGGATAATTCCGTGGACCTCATAGCCCTTTGAGAGAAGGAACTCGGTCAGGTAAGAACCGTCTTGGCCGGTCACGCCGGTAATCAAAGCCTTTTTCATAGTCGTCCATCCACCAGAGACAAAGAACGAAATAAGAATGCGAGGGTATGGATATGATGCAAATGGGTAGTCTTCGAATGGGGTGCGGGGTACGGGCAATTTGGCAATGCTTCCCGTCTCGCCTTCTATAGTTTCGCGCCCGGGTCGAACGCAGCGCCACTTCCACAGCCCGGGCGTCCTATTAGTGCGCCACCAGCAATGAGCGAGGGAATAATATCGGAGGGCAGGAGAAGCGTCAAGGGGAAAAACCGCTGACGCCGCTGACGGCTGACAGCTGACAAGCTGACGGCTACGGTCATGATAAGCCGCGGATCAGTGGAACCAGCATTCTTGTCAAAGAGTTGCAAAACGGTACCAGTTCTTGATGCTTCTCAGCCGGAATAAGGCCGATCGCTTTTCCGAAATCCAGCCAGTAGCGGGTCTCATCGCAACTTCCCTGACTGTAGATCAAGAACCGACGATGGTCGGCCGGAAGGATATTCTGGCGGACATACCCTTCCACGTAGTTTGCACCAATTGACCGGCTGGCGTTCCGCAACTGCTCGGCGAGCGCATACTGTTCGTGGCGAGGAAATGAACGACAAACGGGCTCAATCCGAAGCGCAAGTTCAAATGCCTTCTTGTAAATATCCGAATTTTTGTAGCTCATACTACTTATAACGGTTGATATCGAAAATCTACGAAGGAATCTTTTGTTCCGAGCGCCCGTCAGCTTGTCAGCTCGTCAGCCGTCAGCCCGTGCCATGCTAAAATACCGTCTTTTGGGGTAACGCATGTTTGAAAGCTTATCTGACAAATTGCAGAAAGTCCTGAAGGACTTGAAGGGGGAAGGACGGGTCTCGGACACGCACATCGAAGAGTCGATGCGCCAGATCCGGATTGCTCTCCTGGAAGCGGACGTCAATTTCAAAGTCGTCAAAGATTTCGTTGCCCGCGTCAAGGAGAAAGCCCTCGGCCAGGAAGTGATGAAGAGCCTGACCCCCGGCCAGCAGGTCGTAAAAATCGTGCGCGATGAGTTGGTGGACCTGCTGGGAGGCGAGGCGGCTCCCATCCAGTTTGCCAAAATTCCTCCCACGGTCATCGTCATGGTCGGGCTTCAGGGAAGCGGCAAGACCACGTCGACGGGAAAACTCGCTTTGTGGCTGAAAAAGAACGGGCACCGCCCGTTGATGGTCTCGACGGACGGCTGTCGGCCGGCAGCTCTCGAGCAGCTGTCCGTGATCGGGCGAGCTGTCGATATACCGGTTTTCAGCCCGGAGGACGTCAACGACGAGCTCGAACGCGCCCGTCGCGCTCTCACCCAGGCGCGGAATACCGGCTATGACGTTCTGCTGATCGACACCGCGGGGCGGCTGCATATCGACGAGAACCTGATGGTTGAGCTCGAGCGCATGCAGCAGATGCTTTCTCCCAAAGAGATCTTGCTCGTCGCCGACGCCATGACGGGGCAGGATGCTGTGAACTCAGCCGGGCAGTTTGACAAGCGCCTGGCTCTGAGCGGGGTTTTGCTGACGAAGATGGACGGCGATGCCCGTGGCGGCGCCGCACTTTCAATCAAGTCGGTCACGGGCAAGCCGATCAAGTTCGTGGGTGTCGGGGAAAAGTACGATGCGCTGGAGACCTTCCACCCTGACCGGCTGGCTGGACGGATCCTGGGGATGGGCGACGTTCTGAGCCTCATCGAAAAGGCCGAAGAAGCGGTCGATGAGGAAGACGCCGAGAAGATGCTCGAGAAGCTCCGCCGGGATCAGTTCACGCTTGAGGACTTCCGGGACCAGCTGCGTCAGATCAAGCGCCTGGGCCCGCTGGAACAGATCTTGGGCATGCTGCCGCAGATCGGCCCCTTCAAGGGAATGGACAAGCTCAA
The DNA here is from genome assembly GCA_003819755.1 of Acidobacteriota bacterium. Taxonomy (GTDB): domain Bacteria; phylum Acidobacteriota; class UBA6911; order RPQK01; family RPQK01; genus RPQK01. Next base: position 4,140 of record RPQK01000527.1, read on the forward strand.
GGTCGACGAAAAGCAGCTGGGGCACGTCGAAGCGATCATCAATTCAATGACCGCGCGGGAACGGTCAAACTACAAAATCATAGATGGTTCAAGGCGAAAAAGGATCGCCAAAGGCAGCGGCCGGCCGGTCTCGGAGGTCAATCGGTTGCTCAAGCAATATATGCAGGCGCGCAAGATGATGAAACAGATGGGCAAGGGTTTCATGGGCAAGAGACTGCCAAAATTGAACTTTCCGATTTAAAAAGCCCCTGATAAAATGGTATTTTTGTTTTAGGAGAACCGCGGATCACGCGGATAAACGCGGATAACGCGGATCCGTTCCGCGTTATCCGCGTTTATCCGCGTGATCCGCGGTCATCACTTACTCTTGGAGGATGAAAGCTTGTTACGAATTCGTTTAGCTCGTCATGGGGGTAAGAAAGACCCTCATTACCGTGTAGTGGTGGCGGAGAGGCGAAGTCCGCGCAACGGGGACTTTGTCGAGGTGGTAGGCTTCTACAACCCCGCTCTGAACCCGGTTCGTTTGAGCCTTAACCTTGAGAAGATCGATCATTGGATTGGCCAGGGTGCTCAACCCACGGAAACCGTCCGCTCCTTGATTAATAAAGTTCGTCAGCCGGCATAATTGCTATTTCTGGCCGCGTCGTTCGCCTTGGTGAAGGCGGCCGAGCCCAGACGACACGCGTTATGGCTTGAATGGTCAAAATCAAGTTCAAACTCATGGAGGCGGTATGAAAGAGCTGATCGAAATGATTGCGAAAGCATTGGTGGACAATCCGGATCAGGTCAGTGTCACCGAGGTTGAAGGCGAACAGACGACGGTTCTGGAGCTCAGAGTAGCGCAGACGGATCTAGGCAAGGTCATCGGCAAACAGGGCCGCACGGCTCGGGCCATTCGCACGCTCCTCGGTGCTTCAGGAATGAAGCTGAGGAAACGGTTCGTCCTGGAGATTCTCGAGTAATTGGATCGTTTCGTCAGCTTGGCCCACATCGTCAAGACGCGCGGCGTCAAAGGGGAGTTGGTCGCTCACCTTCTTACCGATTTCCCCAAGCGTTTTGTATCCGTTCGATCGGTCCGTATCCTCCGGGGGAACCAGGTTTTTGACGAGATTCTGGAGCATTACTGGTTCCACCGAGGACGGGTCATCCTCAAATTTCAGGGAAGGGAAACGCCGGAAGCCGCCGCTCCTTTGGCGGGCGGCTATGTTCAGGTTCCCGAGGAGGAACGGTTTGTCCCTCCCCGGAACACCTTCTACCACTCCGACCTCATCGGCTGTCAAGTAGAGGAACAGGGTGAGATTCTGGGCATGGTGACCGGCATATTCGAGACCGGTGGGGATCAGGTCAGCCTGGTTGTAACGGCGAACGGCGGGAAGGAAGTGTTGATCCCGCTGGTCAAGCAGTTTGTGAAGAAGGTAGACATTGCGGGAAAGACCATCCGGATAAAGAGCCTGCCTGGATTGTTCTAGACCGCGGATCACGCGGATAAACGCGGATAACGCGGATACTATGCGGATCAATATCATCACCATCTTCCCGCATCTCTTCGACCGTGTCTTCGATTA
>RPQK01000528.1 GCA_003819755.1 Acidobacteriota bacterium
CCTCCCACCGGCGGACACGAGCGCGCGATCGGGGAGGTGCAGGCCATGGCTCACCAGGGGCTCTCGTGGTCTCCCGACGACCGCTCCCTGGCTGTTGTGGATCGATCGTCAGCTGGAGAACCCCTCGGGATCTTTGTTCTAGACATCGTGAGCGGCGTGAAGAAGAGGGTCACCCCGCCCTCCACCTTCGACATCCTGCCGGCCTTCTCGCCCGACGGTCGGACCCTCGCCTTCAACCGGACGGTCCTCCCCCGTGGTCCTTTCGTGCACGTCGTTCCCGTGGCTGGTGGCGAGCCGAAAGAGCTCGTGCCAACCAGCTTCCCGAGGGGTCGGCTGACCTGGTTTCCCGGCGGGAAGGAGATTCTCTTCGCCGCGGTGCCTCTCACACACGACGGAGGTCAGCCGAGGCCATCGGCGGCGGGACCAGCCAGGGCTTCCTTATGGAGAGTCCCTGTTGACGGCGGGCGGGCCCGCCCTCTGGCCGGGAGCGAGGGGGCGGTGGACGTGGCCGTGTCGCGGGACGGACATCGCCTCGTGTATTCGCAGGCAACGAGCGACTCGGACATCTGGCGGCTTGATCTCCGGCGGCGCGCAGCGACGGGAGACGCGCAGACCCGCTTCCACCCGTCCACCAAGGCCGACTCAAACCCCGACTTTTCCCCCAATGGCGAGCGAGTGGCGTTCACCTCGCTGCGGAGCGGCGGCCCCGAGATCTGGGTCGTCGACGGGCCAGGCAGGCCCCCTCGCCGCCTGACCTTTCTCGGAAGGGAGGGATCCGCCGGCTCCCCGCAGTGGTCCCCAAACGGAAAGACGATCGCGTTCGACTATAGCGCGAAAGGTAACGTGGACATCTACGTGATCAGCGCTCTGGGCGGCCCGCCTCAGCGGGTGACAACCCATCCCGCGATCGACGCGACGCCGAGGTGGTCGACAGACGGACGCTTCATCTACTTTGCGTCGCGCCGAAGTGGCCCGTGGCAGGTGTGGAAGGCACCGGTGAGCGGGGAGCAAGCGGGAGGCGCCCGGCAAGTCACTCGGGGAGGCGGGTTCGCAGCAATCGAGTCGACGGACGGACGGCACGTGTACTTCACGAAAGGAATGTCGGGCACGCTGGATCTGCAGAATGCCATCTTGAGAATCCCGGTCGAGGGCGGGGACGAGGAGGTCGTCGTCGAGGGGTACCGCTCCTCACACGGCAGCTGGGACCTGACGGCCGAGGGCCTCTACTTCGTCGACCAGGAGCCCTCCTTTTCGGGAACGAGCTGGGTCGTCCGCTTCCAGGGTTTCAATCGGCGCCATGCGACCGTAGTGGCACGACTCCGGCACCCTCCCGTCCTCGGCGGACCTGCCGTCAGTGTCTCGCCGGACGGCCGCTGGATGCTCTCCGCCCAGAGCCAGGGAGAATCCGATCTAATGCTGGTGGAGACCTTTCGCTGATGCAGGTTCATGGCGGAGTTGCACAATCGGACTAAGATGACTTAGTCTCAATAGGCAAGAGGTCCCGAAATATGAAAACACTGAATATTCACGAGGCCAAGACTCGGCTTTCAGCGGTGCTCAACGAGGTCGAGAAAGAGGGGGAGACATTTGTTATTTGCCGAAATGGAAGGCCGGTTGCTCATCTTGTGCCACATCGAGTGTCGGATCGGCTGGCACCGCACCCGACAATGAGCCGTTTGCGCATCAATTATGATCCAATGGAACCGCTCGGTGAAGATGACTGGCCGGAAGAGGAATGATGATGATTCTCGACACCTGCGCTTTGCTCTGGCTGGCGGAAGGGGGACAGAAGCTGACCGCTGCTGCCAAGGAGCGGATTGCCGCCGCGCCGGTTGTTTACGTCTCGGCAATCAGCGGCTTTGAGATCGGAGTGAAAATCAGGCAGGGCAAGCTATCCCTGCCGGCGACAACCGGCGAGTGGTTTGAGACGGTTCTGGCCCATCACGGCTTGTCGGCTCTTCCGCTTACCGTCGATATCTGCCTGGCCGCAGCCGAACTGCCCGCGATCCATCGAGATCCCTGTGATCGGTTCATAATCGCCGCCGCCCGCAAGCACAGCCTGCCGGTCGTAACGGCCGACCCGGTCTTTCGGGAATATGGAATCGAAGTGTTTTGCTGAGGAGCGAGAATAGCGCGATGTTCCTTCCGCTTTAAACGCGTTGAAGGTCTCGGAGATCGTCGGAAGTTCTCTACCAGCATGATGTCACTTCCATAGCCCCCGCCGGCATAGTACAGCCAGTGATCCTCGGGCGAGATCCGGATGGGGCCGATTGTGAATACCGAATCGTTGTGAAGGGGACCGATGGTTTTTGCCCGCTCCGTCGGGAAATCGTAGAACTTGAGGGCAGGTGGGCCTGCCGTCCGATCTAAAAGATAGATGCCGGTGTCAGTGAGATCAAAGAAAAGGATCCCAAGGTCCCCGTAGGTTTGAAGCATCAGAGTGCTCGGTCCTCCGGAAACCGGCACACGATATATTGCCGGGTTTCTCCCGTAAAGACGTGAAGTACCAGAGAAATTGACCGTCCCTCGATTGATAAGAGTGAACAACCAAACGGGTACAGTTTGGGCAGCAACCACAGATCGAAGTAGTCCTTCAGGCGGCTATTGATGAGGCCGAGCACTTTTAGATTTAGAGCTTCGAGCTTCTCGGCCACGACGCTTTCTTTGGGATATGCACAAACACTCACGAAACGCCCAGACTGGTCACCTTGAAGCGCCTGATTGTTAATGAATTACGAGGGATTCAACGCTGCCAGGAAATCAGAGAGGCGGCGAGCGGATTCGAACCGCTGAGTAAAGGTTTTGCAGTTCTTTGGATCTGGGTTACCAGGTCCTACCAAATATTAACACTTGCAACAGATTAACCGGTTTTGACAGGCCGGGACCCTTACCAAGAATTACCAAGTCTTAACAGCCGAAAATGGAGGCAAAGTGGAGGCGGATTTTCGCCAAAAGTGTTGTACCCAACTAAAACGTACGCACTGAACGACAATCTGCAACTCGATTGGGGCTGCAACTTTGGCGTACCGAATCCACGCCCGACTTCAACCCGTTGGTGGGTCTGTCAGCCTGCTTCTAGGTTGGACCGGGTCGGACCTTCCCTGCCCAAACTCGCTTCATTTTTTCAAGAGGGAGCTCAGTGGTAATCTCCAAGCTAGGCACTCGCGATTTAAGGAGCGCTTTTCAACCACTCGAAACAGAGAAGGAGCGAATACTATGACTGAAGCGAGCGAGCACCCGGTCACAGGCAGGACGCACGAACACTCGGCCGGCAGAGGAATGACGAACCGGGACTGGTGGCCAAACCAATTGCGGCTCGATATCCTACACCAGCATTCATACAAGTCCAATCCAATGGGAGAGGATTTCAACTACGCCGAAGAGTTCAAGAGTCTGGATCTGGAGGCCGTGAAAAAGGACCTTCGGGCGCTGATGACCACTTCGCAGGACTGGTGGCCGGCGGACTTCGGACACTACGGGCCGCTGTTTATTCGCATGGCCTGGCACAGCGCCGGCACGTATCGCACCGGCGATGGTCGGGGCGGCGCAGGCACCGGCAGCCAGCGCTTGGCACCCCTCAACAGCTGGCCCGACAATGCGAACCTCGACAAGGCGCGCCGACTGCTGTGGCCGATCAAGCAGAAGTATGGCCGGAAAATTTCATGGGCCGACTTGATGATCCTCACCGGCAATGTTGCTTTTGAATCGATGGGATTCAAGACGTTCGGTTTCGGCGGCGGGCGGGAGGACATCTGGGAACCGGACCAAGACATCTACTGGGGCGGTGAAGACAAGTGGCTGGGTGAAAAGCGCTACGCCGGCGACCGGGACCTCGAAAATCCACTCGCTGCGGTGCAGATGGGTCTGATTTACGTCAATCCGGAAGGGCCGGACGGCAACCCGGACCCGATTGCGGCGGCGCGGGATATCCGCGAAACTTTCGCCCGCATGGCCATGAATGACGAGGAGACGGTGGCGCTCATCGCGGGCGGGCACACTTTCGGCAAGACCCACGGCGCCGGTGATGCCAAACATGTTGGGCCGGAGCCCGAAGCGGCCGGCATCGAGGAGCAGGGCCTGGGCTGGAAAAGCAGCTTTGGCACAGGCAAAGGCGGCGATACGATCACCAGCGGACTGGAAGTCACCTGGACGATCACTCCCACGAGGTGGAGCAGTAACTTCTTCTGGAACCTGTTCGGCTACGAATGGGAACTCACGAAGAGCCCGGCCGGCGCGTACCAGTGGATTCCGAAGGGTGGCATGGGCGCCGGTACCGTCCCGGATGCACATGACCCGTCAAAGCGTCACGCGCCCGCCATGCTGACCACAGACCTCGCCCTGCGGTTCGACCCTGCCTATGAAAAGATCTCACGGCGCTTCATGGAGAATCCGGATCAGTTCGCGGACGCCTTCGCCCGGGCATGGTTCAAGCTGACGCACCGCGACATGGGCCCCCGCTCACGTTATCTCGGCCCGGACGTTCCGGCCGAGGAGCTCATCTGGCAAGACCCGATCCCTGCCGTCGATCACGAGCTCATAGACGCACAGGACATTGCCTCCCTCAAGGGAGAGATCCTGGCTTCTGGACTGCCCGTTTCGCAGCTGGTTTCGACCGCCTGGGCGTCGGCGTCCACCTTCCGCGGCTCGGACAAGCGCGGTGGCGCCAACGGCGCCCGCATTCGTCTCGGGCCGCAAAAGGATTGGGAAGTCAACCAGCCCGGCCAACTGGCGAAGGTGCTCGAAACCCTCGAGCGCATTCAATGCGTGTTCAACAGCGCGCAGTCCGGCGGCAAGAAGGTGTCACTGGCTGACCTTATCGTTCTGGCCGGCTGCGCGGGCGTCGAGCAGGCTGCGAGGAATGCGGGTCAGGAGGTGACGGTTCCCTTCACGCCGGGACGCATGGACGCATCCCAGGAGCAAACCGATGTGGAGGCCTTCGCCGTCCTCGAACCGGTTGCGGATGGGTTCCGCAATTATCTCAAGACCAGATTCTCGGTTTCGGCCGAGGAGCTGCTGGTAGACAAGGCGCAATTACTGACCCTGACCGCACCCGAAATGACGGTGCTCGTGGGCGGCATGCGCGTCCTCAAGACCAACTTCGGAAGGTCCCAGCACGGCGTCTTCACCAAACGGCCAGAGGCGCTCACCAACGACTTCTTCGTGAATCTGCTCGACATGAGCACGACGTGGAAGTCTAGTTCGGAGGAGGATGACGTATTCGAGGGTTACGATCGCGCGACCTGCGCACCGAAGTGGACCGGCACCCGTGTCGACCTGATCTTCGGTTCGAACTCTCAACTCCGGGCCCTGGCGGAAGTCTACGCGTGTGAGGACTCCCAGGAGAAGTTCGTGCACGACTTTGTAGCGGTCTGGAACAAGGTCATGAACCTTGACCGTTTCGACCTTGCCTGATCGGAACCTGATGCGGTTGGGAGGCCCGCCGGGTCTGCAGGTGAGGCAGGCGCGGCTGGCCTTCCGAACAAGTAAGCTCGATTCGGCCGCCGCACGTCCGGTAGCTTTGCCGGACCTTCTGTGAGGAACGGCTCTTTTATTGCTACGAGGACTACAACCAGACGGCGTCCGGATGAGCAGCCGCCCATCCAGCCCGAGGTTCCGTGGTCTTCTCAACCGGACCGGCAGCGACCAGTTCGACCTCGCCCTTCAGAAACAGAATGCGCTCGGCGAGGAGTCGACA
>RPQK01000529.1 GCA_003819755.1 Acidobacteriota bacterium
CCAGTGCAGGCGGGACGCCTGCGCTCCCAGGGGACGCCCCCACTCTCGCTTCTTATTTGAGCGCTTATGCCCCTTTGGGGTGGAAAAAACGCGCAAAACAGCGATCACAGGCCAGCCCAAGCCGGTCAGCTGTCAGCGCGCAGCTGTCAGCCGTCAGCCGTCAGCGGGCCGCGGTGAGCTCCGCCGCTTCGCGTTGTTCTTCTTCGGCTGACCGGGTGGCGAAACGGCGGGCGGCGTAAATGCTCGCCGCGATCATGGCAACCATGGCCAGAATCGTGATCACGCTCAGCCAGCGGGCGGCCAAACCGATCACCCCCAGACCCAGCACGCCTACGATACCGATTCCTTTGGCGAAGCGCTGGACGAACATGTTGGTGAAGGCGCGCGCCTTATATTTCTCGTCCCGGCTCGTCACCACGTAGAGCGATTCCCGGGCGGTCTGCTGGATCGAGTAATTGAACCCGTTATCGGAAATCACCAGCAGACTCGAGATGATGAGGGTGGGATAAAGCATGAACCCTGTCGAACTGGCAAGGATGGCAACCGGCAGAACGAGCAGAGCCGGCTTAATGCCGAACTTCCTCATAATCAAGCTGACCAGGAAGAACTGCACGATGACCGAAAGAAGGTTGGCGAAGAAGTAGACGTTCGTCATGAATGCCTGAGTGTTCTGCACGCCTTGGAGAGCCTGCGTCTGCAGCTTGAACTGATAGTCCATCACCTGGGAGGCGATTTCGTAGGAACCCATAATGACCACAATGGCGAGCAGATAGGGGGAAGAGGCCACCAGGCGGGCGCCGTCCAAGGCGGCCCCGAGCTGTGAGCGTTGCGCCTCGGTGCCCGCCTTTTTGGCCTGATCTCGAGACGGCAGCCGGAATTGCCGCGTCTTCTGGACCAGGCTCTCAGTCACGGCGGTAAGAACAATGACGGCAAGCATGAAGCCTGCGGAAAGCGCCAGAAGGCCTTTCATTCCGATCTCCGACAGGAGCAGCTTGGCGACACTAATCCCGACCCACCCTCCAATGACGCCGCCTCCACCGACCACGCCAAAAAGGCGCTTGGCCTGATCGGTCGAGCACAGGTCGGTGGCGTAGGCCCAGAAAGCGGCGACCATGAGTGTGGTTTCGAGGTCTCCGAGGAAGTAGAAGCTCCAGATGGACCAGGCTTCGGGATTAGCCAGCGCCCAGATAAACACACCGAAACACGCCAGGAAGAAGCCGCTGAGCGCATAGATCAGCTGATCTCGCCGCAGTTTGCCGTAGAGCCAACTGAAGAACAGCACCCCAAGGGCAGCCACCGCTATGTTTCCGAGCTTCGCGTAAAGCTCCAGATCCGCGCCATAACGCTCGACAAACAACCCGTTTTTGAGAGGCTTGAGGATCTGAAAGACGGCGATTACCAGGAAGAAGAAAAAGAACAGCAGGAGCACGACGGGAAGTTCCCGACGGTCAAAATCAAAGATACCGCGTAGGGGATTTTTCATACGGCTTGATATGTCGGCAGGTAAGGAGGGACAGGAGTGCACCGAAGAAAGGCATCCTTTTCGGGCCCCGGTCGTTCGCTTCAGCTACTGTTTTGCGTCATCCGATCCGACGACTGCGCGCACGGTCCGGGCCAGCTGCTCAAAGGCGCAGTCTTTCTGCAGGTAGCTGGCAGCACCGGCCTTCAGCATTTCTGCTGTGAACCGCTTGTCGGAGTACATCGACAGTCCGATAACCTTAACATCTGAATCCTGGGTTCGGATCCGCCGGGTCGCCTCGATGCCGTTCATTTCGGGCATGGCGATGTCCATGATGACGACGTCAGGAGACAATTCCTGAACGAGCTTAACCGCGGCCGCCCCGTCCTCGGCTTCCGCCACAACTTCCATGTCCGGTTGTTGTTCTAACAGAGTCCGTAACCCGTCCCGGACGATCTTATGATCGTCGGCTAGAAGAATCCTAATCCGCATATCAGTGCCCAGCATATGATTGAAACTCGCCCAGTTGGACCAGCAATTTTCCTCCAAGTGTAGCAGAGGGTCGGTAATCGATGGAAGGACAAGTTACAGTCAGTTAATGCCGGCGCTCGCACCGCACCTGCCCGGAGGATCTTTGCGCATCTGGTTGACCTTCGATAGACTAAAGCCAGACCTAGGAAACGAGGACAATTCATGAGCCAGCACCAATCTCCGGCCGCAACCCAGACCCCGGCAGTTGATTACAGCTTTTCGCTTTTGACCGACGACGATCTGTATCTTTTCAACGAGGGTAGCCACCTCCGGCTCTACGAAAAGATGGGTTCGCACACCGTTAACGTACGCGGCGTGCGGGGCACCTATTTCGCTGTCTGGGCCCCAGACGCAGAGCAAGTTTTTGTTACCGGGGATTTCAACGAGTGGGGCAAGCATCCTCACCCGCTTGCGGCTCGTGGACAGTCCGGCATATGGGAAGGCTTCATACCGGGGGTCGGCAAAGGCGCGGTTTACAAATACCACGTGGTTTCCAGATACAACTCCTACCGGGTCAACAAAATGGATCCCTTTGGAGTGCATCACGAGACTCCTCCCCGGACGGCTTCTGTCGTTTGGGACATCGACTATAAGTGGAAAGACAGCGACTGGATGTCATCGCGGGCGGCTAAGAATTCACTGCATGCCCCGATGTCCATCTACGAAGTTCACCTGGGTTCCTGGATGCGCGCGCCGGAAGGAAATTCCCCACTGACCTACAAAGACGTCGGCCCGCGACTGGCCGAATATGCGGCCAAGATGGGGTACACCCACGTGGAACTGCTCCCGATTATGGAGCACCCTTTCTATGGCTCCTGGGGTTACCAATCTACCGGGTACTTCGCACCGACCGCACGGTACGGGACTCCCCAAGAATTCATGTACCTGGTCGACTGCCTCCATCAGGCGGGGGTCGGACTTATCCTCGATTGGGTTCCGTCGCATTTTCCGACCGACGAGCATGCGCTCGGCTTCTTTGACGGTACACACCTTTACGAGCATGCGAGCCCGCTAAAGGGTTTCCATCCGGATTGGAACAGCTACATTTTCAATTACGGACGCAATGAAGTCCGCAGCTTCCTGCTCAGCAGCGCGCATTACTGGCTCGATGCTTACCACGCGGACAGCCTGCGGGTTGACGCCGTCGCTTCGATGCTCTACCTCGACTACTCCCGGCAGCAGGGGGACTGGATCCCGAACATCTACGGCGGCAATGAGAACCTGGAAGCGATTTCGTTCCTGCGCCGCTTTAATGAAGAAGTGTACAAACACCATTCGGATACGCAGACGACCGCGGAGGAGTCGACCGCCTGGCCTGCGGTTTCGCGGCCAGTCTACGTCGGAGGTCTCGGCTTCGGCATGAAATGGGATATGGGCTGGATGCACGACACCCTGTCCTACATGTCCAAGGACCCGATCCATCGCCGGTACCACCACAATCTGCTCACGTTCCGCATGCTGTACGCCTTTAACGAAAACTTCGTCCTGCCTCTTTCACACGACGAGGTCGTCTACGGCAAAGGCTCGCTGATTCGAAAAATGCCCGGCGATGATTGGCAGAAGTTCGCGAACCTGCGTGCCTTGTACGGCTACATGTACGCCCAGGCCGCCAAGAAACTCTTGTTCATGGGAGGCGAGTTCGGGCAGTGGAATGAATGGCATCACGACACCAGTCTGGACTGGCATTTGCTCGAGTACCCGCTCCATTCAGGGCTTCAAAAATGGGTGATCGATCTAAATCACCTCTACCGGAACGAGCCGGCGCTTTATGAACTGGATTTCGATCCGGCCGGGTTCGAATGGCTGGACTGCAACGACGCGGACAACAGCACTATCAGCCTGCTGCGAAAAGCGCGCTCCAGCTCCGACCTTTTTTTGGTTGTCTGTAACTTCACGCCGGTGCCGCGGGTCGGGTATCGTGTCGGCGTCCCTAGAGACGGCCAGTGGAAAGAGGCTCTGAACAGCGACTCGGAGTTCTACGGAGGCAGCGGGCTCGGCAATGCGGGCGGGGTGCAGGCTGAATCGGTGCCCTTCCACGGCCGACCGTGTTCGCTGAATATCACGCTGCCGCCGCTGACGGCGTTGTTTTTTAAGAGCGAGGGGTAAGCCCCGGAGAGGGCCTCAAGGACCTCAAGGACCTCAAAGACACTTCTTGTCCTTGAGGTCCTTGAGGTCCTTGAGGTCCTTGAGGTCCTTCAAATTCCGTCCAACGCCTGGCTGACATCCTTCAGGATGTCTTCGATGTCCTCGATCCCCAACGAGTAACGGACCAGGTTGTCGTTCAGTCCGAGCTTCTCACGCTCCTCCTTGGGCATCTGCCAGTAGCTCATCACAACGACCTGTTCGACCAGTGACTCGACTCCGCCGAGACTCGGGGTCAGATGCGGCAACTGGAGCCGGTCGATGAAACGGGCCGTCCTCTCCAGATCTCCATCGATCTCAAAGCTGACCACGCCTCCGTAGCCGGCCAGTTGGGCCTTCGCGATCTCGTGATGCGGGTGAGACGGCAACCCCGGATAGTAGACGCGGCGGACCTTCGGGTGCGATTCGAGAAACTGAGCCAGCGCGAGCCCGCTCGCATTATGCCTCTCCATGCGAAGGGCGAGCGTTTTCAAGCCGCGTTCAAGCATAAAGGCCGTGTTCGGGTCGCATATGCCGCCGAGGTTTGAACGCATTTCGGCCAAGGGCTGCAGAAGCTGTTCCCGGCCAGCGACAAAGCCCGAAATCAAATCGTTATGCCCGCCCAGGTACTTCGTGGCCGAATGAATCACCAGGTCGATCCCGAGCTCGATCGGCCGGATATTGAATGGAGTGGCAAATGTGCTGTCCACCACGGTCAACCGACCGTGGTCCCGGCCCAGGCGCGCCAGTCCATCGATGTCGATCACGTTCAAGTACGGATTGGTCGGCGATTCGCTGAAGATCATCGCCGTCGACGGCTGGAGCGCCTTCTCTATCGCGCAAACCGAGGGGTCCACCAGGGTCACTTCCACTCCGAATTTTTTCAGGAAAGTCGCGCTGAAGTCACGGGTGCGTCGGTAGGCATCGCGTGTCATGACGACGTGATCTCCGCTCTTGAGGAAGGTGAGCAGCAGGCTCGTGACCGCTGCCATACCGCTGCCGAACAGGACGGCCCTTTCGGCGCCCTCCAAAGCGGCCAACCGGCTCTCCACACAGGCTACGGTCGGGTTACCCATCCGGCCGTATTCGGGCTGCTGACGAGCGGAGCGGCCCTCCTGAAATTCAATCACCTGAGCCGTGGAATCGAAGGAAAAGGGCGCGCAATGAACAATCGGAGTGATGATCGGCCCTGACAACTCGACCGGCTTTGCTCCCGCATGAACACAATCCGTAGAACTCGTTTTGGGCTTTGTCATTCGTTGGCCGTGCTCCTCTTTAGTGCGTTCTCCAGATCCGCGATCAGGTCGCTCGCGTCCTCCAAACCGACTGACAAGCGCACCACCTGATCGGTCACTCCTATTCTCTCACGCAGTTCCAAGGGATAGCTCGCATGGGTCATCTGCGAAGGTTGGGTGACGATGCTTTCGACCGCGCCCAGGCTGACGGCCAACGACCAGACCTCCAGGCTCGTCAGGAATTTCGTTACATCGACCGAGCGCCTGACCCGGAACGAGAGTATGGCGCCCGCTCCATCCGCCTGTTTCCGGTGAACGTCAGCACGCGGGTGAGCAGGTA
>RPQK01000530.1 GCA_003819755.1 Acidobacteriota bacterium
AAGATGTACGAGCCGACGCCCAACCAATTGTTCCTCAATAACGGAGACGGGACCTTCAAAGACGTGTCTGTGGCTTCGGGTTTCCGCGCGCATCCCGGAAAGGGAATGGGCGGAGTCACGGCCGACTTTGATCTTGATGGCGACATGGACGTGTTCGTCACTAACGACAAGCTTTTTAACTTCTTTTTCAAGAACGACGGGAACGGGAAGTTCGCTGAAACGGGGATCGAGATGAATCTTGCCCTGCGCGAGGACGGCGTGTTTATCTCGGGTATGGGGGCCGATTTCCGGGACCTGGACAATGACGGCTACCCGGATATCGGCGTGGTCGCTCTGGACCAGGAGACATTCCCGATCTACAAGAATACGGGCAAGGGCGATTTCGACGAAGTAACGGCGGAAAGCCGCATGACGGTGCTGAGCTTGTCGATGGCGGGGTATTCTCCGACTATCGCGGATTTCGACAACGACGGCCGGAAGGACATCTTTGTCACGCGTGGACATGTTCAGTCGCTTAGGGCTGCGCAACGTGCCGTGATCAAGCAGCCGAACACGGTCTTTCACAACCTGGGAGGCATGAAATTCGCAGCCTTGACCGGCGAGGCCGGACTGGAAGCGTCCCCGCCCTCGCGGCACCGGGGTTCGGCAATCGGCGACCTGAACGGCGATGGACGCCTGGACGCAGTCGTCAGCGCGATCAGCGCGCCGGCGGAGATCTGGCTCAACCAAAGCCCCGACGCGGGCCACTGGCTAGAGATCCGGCTTCAGGGAACCAAGAGCAATCGCGACGGCATCGGCGCTCGCGTGAAGATCGTTTCCAAGTCGGGGACGCAATACGACCACATGTCCACCAGCGCAGGCTATGCCTCATCAAGCGCCAGGCCGCTGCACTTCGGGCTGGGGACGGACACGCAGGTCGAGCAGCTGGAAATCAGATGGCCCTCCGGCGTCCTCACCGAATTGCGCGACGTGGCCTGCGACCAGATCCTGACTCTCAAGGAGCCAGCTGACTCGGCAATCGGTCCAATCGATCCAAACAGGTCTTATTCGTTTTTCGGTGAGGGCGGAGAAGGTTTCGCCTTGGGCATTTCGCGGGCAAGCTCGTCGGCCTTATCCTTCATTTCGCGCACTTTGTCGAACTCCTTCCGCGCTGCCTCGGTCTTGCCCATCGCGCGATAAACGCGGGCCAACTGGTAATGCGCGTCGGATTCGCCCGGGTCCAGCTCAACGGCCCGCAGCAGCGCCTTAACCGCTTCCGGGTAGCGCTTCCGCTCTGTAAGGACTATCCCCAGGTCCACAAAAGCAACTCGAAGGTCGTTGTTTAAAGCAATCGCTTTCTCGAGCAAGGGTAGAGCTTCTGCCGGCTTGCTGAGCTTAAGAGCGATGTCACCAAGATAGGCCAGCGCCTGGGCATGATCAGGATGCAAAGCCAGCTCGGTTTCGAGCTCACGCCGGGCATCCTCGTATTGAGTCAGCTTCCAGTAGAGGAAACCGAGGCCAAAGTGGACGTTTGGCTCGCTTGGAGCGACCTTGGCCGCCTCCTGGAATTCAGCCAACGCTTCCGGTGTCCTTCCCAGGCCATCCAGGGCCTGCCCGGTCAGCATGTGGGCCGCTACCGAGTCCGGGCTGTGGCGCAGAATCTTGCGGAACGCCTCCAGCGCGCAGGAGTAGTTCTTCGCCCAGAAGCAGCTTTGCGCCAGTGTCTGCTGCAGCTCCGTGTTGCTCGGATCAAGCTTGGCCGCCGGTTCCAGATGCTTAACTGCCTCCCCGAACCGCTTCGCGCCGTAGTAGCTGAATCCGAGCAGGACTTGCGCTTGCGTGTTCTGCGGTTCGGCGGTCAATGCTGCGGCCAGTGGCGCAATGGCAGTCTCAAAGCGCCCCTGCTTGAACTCCGCCAGCCCCAGATTGAGTTGCAGTCCCGGTAGCTCCGGATCCAGGGTGAGCGCCTTTCGGTACGCCGAGGCCGCCTCCTGGTACTTCTGCTCTTTTGAGAGCGCGAAGCCCAGACTCGCGAAAGCCACTGCGTCCTGAGGGTCGCGCTCGACCACAGACTGCCACGCCCGGGCAGCCTCCGCCCATTTCCCTTGTTGCTGGAGAGCGATCGCGTCCTGAGGATTCGCTGTCTGCGCGAAGGCAGACCCAAGCATGAGTAACGCCACGGCCGCCGACACGAGTTTTCTGCTTCGCATACTCAAGTGTCCGATAACTTGCCGGACAAACATACCGCAATTGCCCTGTTGCCGGCGACCATGGAAGTGCGCGGCGCCAATGTTTTGGGTGAAAACGAGAACGCCCCGCTTGCGAGCCTGGAATGCAAGCGGGGCGTTGATGGGCCGAACTTCAGCTGTCGGCGGCGGGGTTTCGAGACAAGGCCAAGAACGCGTCACTGCACCCGCCGCCGCCACGTTTTAGTAGAACAGCTTCAGTCCGAGCTGGAGGTTTCTCGGATCCTGGACTCCAGTGACTTGTCCAAAGTTGCTGGCTGTGAACTGCGAGCTGACAGCACTGAACTGAGTGTGGTTCCAGGTATTGAAAGATTCAATACGGACTTCGAGCCGGCTGCCGCGTTCGTTGAACTCGAAGCTCTTGAAAAGCGCCAGGTTCCAGTTGTGACGGCCAGGACCGATGATTGAGCCGTACTCGAGATTTCCCCACTGCCCTACGGTCGGAGTTGAAAATGCCGCCTTATCAAACCAGGCTCCGACTGTCTTCGGATAGCTCACGCTTCCCGAGAAGTTGGGCCGGTTGGTGCCACCACTAACTCCGTTGCTTCCTTGCTTCCCTCCGAGGGTGATATTGAGGGGATTGCCCGTCTGAGCGAGGACGATCCCCGACATCTGCCATCCACCCGCTATCGCCTTCGCCACCCCCGAGCCGTTCCTCATAACCGGAAGATCCCAAATGAAGTTAAAGGTGGCTACGTGGGTGCGGTCGGTGAGAGAACGGCCGATGCCGTAGGTCTCATCATACGGATTGGGCATGTTGTTGAGGTCGCCACCGTTTCCTGCACCGAGGTTGCCAGGATCGATCGCGCGGGAAAGGGTGTAGGCACCCTGCAGGTTGAGATCACTGGCGACCTGACCCCTTAAGCTTACCTGGAGAGAATTGTAATGCGACTTATCCAGGTTTTCATACATACCGATGTTGCCCCAGCCCAGGTAGGGGAGCAACGTATTGTAAGAAGCGCCCACTCCGTTGATCAGGTCGGCCAAATGACTGGGATCGGGTATGTTGATTTGCCGGTTACGGCTCAAATAATGGGTCCGGTTTCCAACATACGCCACGGACACGACCGACTTGCCCAGTTCCCGCTCAACCCCAAAGCTGTACTGGTAGCTTGTCGTGGGATTGTAATCGGTCAGGGAAATCCCCTGAAGGCTTCCCACGCTGATCGGCCGGGGAGGCGCAACGCCAGTCTGAATGCTGGTCGACGGATCGGAGAGAAGAACGTTGTTGTTGTTGACGTTGAGGCTGAACGGGGAGTTGCCTCCGCCGTTATACATGTCGTTCCCTTGGATGCGTTCGTACATGATCCCGAATCCGCCGCGCAGAACAGTCTTGCCAGCCCCGGTCAAGTCATAGGCAAAACCGACGCGCGGACCAAAATTCCACCACTTGTCTTTGGTCATTCCATTGGGATTGCCATCCACGCCGGTAATTCCAATACCGTTCAGGTACAACGACATGCCAGCCATCTGAGGTACAGGACTGGTTCCCAGGCCCGGGCTGGAGGGGTCGATGGTCCCGCTGGGAAGAAGAATAGCCTTCTTGCTGCTGTCGTACAGACTGGGGTAGAAGTTCGACATGCGGTGGTTGGCTTCGTACGTGTGCGGGATACCATCCCATCGCAAGCCAAAGTCCAATGCGAGCTGTTTGTTCACGCGCCAGTGGTCCTGAGCGTATGCGGCCCAGGATTGGTTATTCCAGGTGCCGGCGTCTTTAACAGTCGCTTCGTTGTAAGTATTGGCCAAACCCAGCAGGAAATCGGCAAAATCGTTTCCCGTGTATGCGCCATTAAAGCCGAAGACGCCTTGGGTCTGGGTAAACAGATCCTGGATTTTCGCGTAGAACGCCCAACTGGCGCCGAACTTGAATTGATGCTCTCCCCGAGTCCAGGCGATGTCCTGGCGAATCTGGTAATCATCCGCCTTGTTATTCCAAGGCACCCAGTTCGCACTGTAAGTCGCGCCTGTTGAGCCCCCCAACCCTATTTGCGGGATGCGGTCCTCTTCGTTGCCCTCGAAGAGCTCCTTCGAGAGAAAATCGTTCGGACGCGCGACGAGGCCTGCAGGCAGGATGTGGATCCGGTTGCCGTTGTAATTGAATGCGCTCTCCATCAGCAAGGTCGGGCTGATGGTGTAGACCGTGTGCACCACCGCGCTGTAGGAGGGGTTGCCGAACGTGTTGGAAACCGTGGGCACGTTCGAACCCGACCACATGGTGGGGTTGTAGGTCTGGTCGACATGGTCGGAGATCCAGTGCCCGAAAATCGAGAATTTCTCGCTGAACGCGTGATCGATTCGGACAATCTCTTCTCTGACGTCGGTGGGAGTAGGAACACTTCCGACGTATCTGTCGCCATCAGTGGGCGCCGGGAAAATGCCCGCTTTCAGCAGGGATTGAGCGGCGGGATCAAGCAGTGACGCAGGAATCGTGTTGTTGGGGAACGGAGCTCCCAGTGTGAGTCCCGCGGCCGCGAATTTCGCTTGCATCGCCGGGGAAAGCTGCTCAGCCGTCGGGACATTAATCGCGGTAGCGCCAAAATTCCCGCCATAGTTTCCGGGAAGAGGAACCACTCGGTTGAAGTTGCTGGAGGACTTGGATTTGCGCCATTCCATGTTGTAGAAGAAGAATGACTTGGGATTGTCCGTGGGGATGATCGGCCCGCTGACATTGAAGCCGAAGACGTTGAACCTTACCGGTGTCTTCTTGGCCTGGAAAAAGTTCCGGGCATTGTAGGCATCGTTGCGGTTGAATTCCCAGGCAGACGCATGGTACTTCGAAGTCCCTGACTGTAGAATCATGGTCATCGTGCCAGCCGATGACAGCCCATATTCGGGCGCATAGTTGGAGCTCAGAGCGCGGAACTCGGCGATGGCGTCAATGGAAGGCATGACACTAATCGTGCCCGCGCCCCCTCGGTCGAGGTTCTCACCGCCATCAATCAGGTAAATGTTGTGAGACATTCGCTGACCGTTGAAGCTCACATTCGCATTTCCACCGACGGATGTGGGGACTTGGGTGTCGGGCAAATTGCTGGTAGTTCCAGGCATCAGCGCGACGAGCGAGTAGATGGTTCTCCCGTTAGTGGCCAGCTGAGTGACCTGCTGGCCGGTTATGACTTCGCTGATCTCGCCGGTTTCCGATTTGACGGCCAGGGAGTCGGACGCCACGGTGACGGTCTCGGAAACTTCGCCTACCTGGAGTTGAAGGTCGACACGGGCGCGATCTCCGACCTTCAGGATAAGGTCCTGCTGTTCGGCCGTTTTGAACCCCTCGAGCGTGGCCTTGACGTTGTACCGGCCTATTCGAAGACTCGGGAGCAGAAACTGACCAACATCATTGCTGAGAGTCGTGCGGGCCAACCCGGTCTCGATGTTGGTGGCCGTAATCGAAACGCCGGGTATCGCCCCACCGGACGAGTCGGTCACGGTGCCCGCGATCTCCGCCTCCTGCGCCCAGG
>RPQK01000531.1 GCA_003819755.1 Acidobacteriota bacterium
CTCGCAAGGACTTCGTGCGCGGCGGTGCGAAACTTAACGCCGAGCAGAAAGCCAGACTCCGCAAGGTCAACGAAGAGCTGACCATGCTGGGCTTGAAGTTCGGCCAGAATCTTCTGAAGGAAACAAACGCCTACCGCCTGGTAATCGAGAAGAAGGAGGATCTTGCCGGACTCCCCGAAGCTGTGGTGACGGCAGGGGCGGAGGCGGCCAAAGCGGCCAAACTTCCGGGCAAATGGGTCTACACCCTCCATGCACCGAGCATCTGGCCCTTCCTCTCCTATGCCGAGAACCGCGAGTTGCGCCGTCAGATCCTCACTGCGTACATGATGCGGGGAGACAACGATAACGAATTCGACAATAAGAAGATCCTGTCCAGGCTGGCAGCCCTCCGCGTGGAACGAGCGAAACTTCTGGGTTACCCGACCCATGCGGATTTCATCCTGGAAGAGCGGATGGCCAAGACTCCCGCCCGGGTCTACGATCTGTTGAATCAGCTCTGGATTCCTGCTCTGAAAGTCGCGAAGCAGGAGGCGGCCGACATTCAGGCCATGATCAAGGCCGAGGGACAAAACTTCAAGCTCGAGTCCTGGGACTGGCGCTTTTATTCGGAGAAGGTCAAGAAGGCAAAATACGATCTGGACGAGAACCAGGTCCGCGAATACTTCACACTCGATAATGTCCGGCAGGGTTCCTTCTACGTCGCGAATAAACTTTACGGGTTGACGTTCGAGGAACGAAAGGATATCCCCAAGTATCATGACGAAGTAAAGACCTTCGAGGTCAAAGAAGCCGACGGTCGCCACCTGGGGGTATTCCTGGTGGACTACCATCCCCGGCCGGGAAAGCGCGGTGGGGCCTGGTCGAGCCGGTATCGCCCTCAATATTTAAAGAACGGGAAGGACATCCGACCAGTTGTGGTCAATGTCTGCAACTTCACTCGGCCGGCCGGGCAGCAACCGGCGCTCTTGCGGCCTGAGGAAGTGGAGACTCTGTTCCACGAGTTCGGACATGGGCTTCACTCACTTCTATCCAAGATCCAGTACCGGAGCCTTGGCGGAGTCCCGCGAGATTTCGTAGAGCTCCCGTCCCAGATCATGGAGAACTGGGCCCTGGAGCCGGAGGTCGTGAAGATCTATGCCAAGCACTGGAAGACCGGACAGGTGATCCCGGACGAACTGGTGGCGAAGATCAAGAAAGCGGAGAAGTTCAACCAGGGGTTTGCGACCGTCGAATACCTGGCCGCTTCGTTCCTGGATATGGATTGGCACGTCCTGGCCGAAGCTAAGGAGCTGGAGCCGAGAGCCTTTGAGAAGGCGGCCCTGGCCAAAATTAACCTGATGCCCGAGATCATCTCCCGCTACCGAAGCACTTACTTCCAGCACATCTTCGCCGGCTCACTTGGTGGTTATTCAGCCGGTTATTACAGCTACATCTGGAGCGAGGTGCTTGACAGCGACGCTTTCCAGGCGTTCAAAGAGAAGGGGCTGTTTGATCCTGCGACAGCCAGATCATTTCGCACGAACATCCTTGAACGGGGCGGAACGATGGAGGCGATGGACATGTACAAAGCTTTCCGCGGCCGTGAACCGTCCGTCGAACCGCTGCTGGAGAAGCGCGGATTGAAGTAAACGGTGGCGAGGTTTTCATCCACGAACCAACACGAACCAACACGAACAAAAGCGCCTTTGTTCGTGTTGGTTCGTGTTGGTTCGTGGATGAAAACTTGAACCGTCACTCCTCTCGTTCCCTGAATTCGCCCAACGTCTTCGTGAAGATCCACAACGCGACCATCCCGACGATCAGGTGGGCAGCCAGGGTGTACCAGACATATTCCGGATGGCCAGTTCCCTGAAAATACCCGTGGAGCCATGTGTAGGTGATGCCGCTCGCGGAGCCGCCGATGCCCACCGCCAGGAAGTTCGTCCCCATGTAAAGCCCGGCCTTCTCCTTCGGCGCGATCCAGGTGATGTATTCCTGAATTCTCGGCGATGTGATCATTTCCCCAATGGCGAACAGGAGAATGCCCAGGAAAATAAACGCAGAGGCGGCTACGGCCGCGTAGCCCAGAACGACGAACCCGCCTGCCATTACGCCAAGCCCGGCCAGAAATGCCGGGATGGCCTTGAACCTGATGACCACAGCCGAGACCAGTACCTGGAAGATCATGATGATGTAACCGGTGTGGGAAATGGTCTCACCAAGCACCCGCCTGACTCCCTGCTCGTCTTGATGTGAAAAGAAGTTGGCGAAGCTCTCACCGAACACGCTCCTCATGTTCAGGTACAGGTGGTGGGTATCGATGCTGCTGTCCACATAAAGGGCGCAAAGATTGAAGAAGGCCCAGAAGGGCAGCCAGAAGATGACGCCGAGCAAGACCAGGAAGAGAGCGAACTTGCCGTCGGATAGGGCAACCCAGATCTCGCCCAGCTTCTGGCCAAGCGTCGCGCCTTCGATTTCGCGCTTCGGTTCTTTGTAGAAGAAGATCGTAACAAAGAGCATCACCACGATCGCGATGGCGGCTGCCAGAAAGGCATAGTCCCAGGAGATGGCCCTGAGTTTTCCAGCAACGATGGGCCCGAAGGAGCCGCCGACGTTGACCATGGCGTAGAAGACCCCGAATCCGACCGTCTTGTTCGTCTTATCGGTGACCGCTCGGATGGTCCCGGAAATCAAGGGTTTGAAGATCCCGGCCGCGAAGCCGATGCTTAGCATGGTCAAGGCAATTCCGGAAAAAGAGCGCGTCAGCATCAGGAGGAGGATCGATGGGAGGTAGGCCAGGTACGAGATGATCAGAACCTTCTTGAAACCGAACCGGTCGGCAAAGGTTCCGGAAATGACCGGGATGACGTAGGAAAGCAGCAGGAAGATGCTCTGAACTATCCCCAACTGCGCTCCGGAGTAACCCAGCTGAGCCATGTAGATGCCGAACCCGAAGTAGATGCCGTAGTAGGCAAACCGCTCGAGCACCTCAATCGTGTTGGCTACCCAGAAGACGGTCGGGAAGGGGCTTCGTTTTTCCATAGGTTCGTTTGTGCTTAGATGTTCGAGCGTTTTCTAACCACGAGACACACGAAATGCACGAAAAAAAGCTTTGTTTTCGTGTATTTCGTGTGTTTCGTGGTTAAATTCATCTGGCGCGCCGCACACGGGCGACCCAGCCGCCGCCCGGTGCCATCTTAATTTCCATCTTACCAGTTACTTGCTGTTGGGCCCGCTTGTAATCGCTGGCCCAGCGGTTGGCGTTCACGCCATCCTGCCAGATGTCTGCGGTGTAACCGGCAAGGAAATTGAGGTCGACGGTCAGTGATCGCTCGTCCCAGTCGGTCATCGCGCCGATGTACCAGTCCTGCCCGCTCCGGCGGGCGATAACGACATAATCGCCGATCTTCCCGTCCAGCACCCGGGTCTCATCCCAAACCGTAGGAACCTTCGAAAGGAAGTCCATGATTTGGGGTTCGCGGGCGTAGTTCGACGGGGTATCGCAAAGCATCTGCAGCGGGCTCTCGTAAACCACGTACATGGCGAGCTGGTGGCTCCGGGTGCCTTGGCTCATCGGCCGTTCAAAAATCGCTTTGAAGTCCTGTTTCCTTGCATTCACCATCGCCCCCGGCGTGAAATCCATCGGGCCGGCCAGCATTCGAGTGAAGGGGATGGTAACGTCATGCTCGGGGGTGACGGACTCACTCCATTTGCTGTATTCCAGGCCGATTACGCCTTCCCGCGTGATCACGTTGGGATAGGTCCGATCGAGGCCGGCAGGCTTGTACGCCCCGTGGAAGTCGAGCAGCAGCTTGCGTTTGGCGCATTCCTCGGCGATCTTCCAGTAGTAGTTCACGATCTTCTGATCGTCACGATCCATGAAGTCGACCTTGATCCCCTTGATCCCCAGGTCCTGGAACATCTTCATGGCCGGTTCCAATTGCCTTTCGAGGCTGAGCCAGACAACCCAAAGCACCAGTCCAACCTTCTTCTGATTCCCGTAGGCAACCAGTTCCTGCAGATTCACCTCGGGTTTCAGCTTCAGCAGATCGGACGGCTCGGACCAGCCTTCATCCAGGATGATGTACTCGAGCCCCTGCTGGGCCGCAAAATCGATATAGTGCTTATAGGTCGGATTGTTGACGCCTGACACAAAGTCGACGCCGTGCACGTTCAAAGCGTTCCACCAATCCCACGCCACCTTGCCGGGACGGATCCAGGACGTGTCCGTGAGCCGGGGCGGGTCGGCCAGCCGGTAAACAAGATCGCTCTCGATAAGCGCGCCGTCGCTGTCCGCGATTATCATCAACCGCCAGGGAAAACTTCTAGTCCCTTTCGTCGCCGCGATGTAATCGGCCCGCGCGGTGACGTCCATATAGCGATCCCGGCGTTGCTTTTCCTGTAGCGGATAGGCTGCGAAGATACCCTCCAATGTGTTCGCCTGACCCGCTGACTTCTTGAGGAACATGCCCGCGTAATCTTCGAGGGCGGATTCGGTAATCGCGATTCGCACCCCATTCGCAGCTTCAAGAGTGATCGGCAAGTAGACCATATCGTCGGCGGCCAGCTTGCTGATCGGCTGGTGCACGTAGGGCTTTTCGAAGGACATCATCAGGGTCTTGGTAATAGGCAGGAAACCCGGATAGTCCGCCGCGAAGGCGAAACTCGCCTGTTCTTTCGTGACCTTGATGCCGCGATTCAGGCGCGTTGCGAACCGGTAGGCGACGCCGTCGTCGTACGCCCTGAAAACCAGGCTGTAGTCGCCCTCGAAATCGATCGTCAGCTCATTCCCCTTGTCGACAATCGTGGCTCGCTTGTGTTTCACCGGGGGCGTGATCGTCTGGTTGATCTGTGCCTTTCGAGTATCTTTGACTCGCGGGTTAGCCCCCAGAACGAGCCCGCCGTCGAGGGTCATCGAAATCGGCGATGGGATGAGGATTTGCTGACCGCGATGGGTGACCGAGTATTTGACGGTATCGGTTACCTCTACCTTGACAACGTTTTGCCCATTGGGCGAGGCGACTTCGTGGACAGTACCCGAAACATTTGCCATGGCAAGAAAGAACACGGCTCCTGCAAGCTTCATAGCTTCCTCCGATTCGGCAGTTTAAGCTAGAAACTGAGGAACTGACAAACTGACAAACTGACAGACTGACAAACTGACAAACTGACAGACTGACAAACTGACAAACTGACAAACTGATCGCTGACGGCTGACAGACTGACGGCTGATCGCGACAGGTTGACCGCTGACGGCTGACGGCTGACGGCTGACAGGCTGACGGCTGACCAGCTGAGGGGGCGGCTTCGTTCCCCACGCCGGAGGCGCGCGGGAGGAGAGTAACCGGGGGGGAGCGCTTTTCGGCGACACCCCCGGTGAGATGCCCCAAAGGAGAACCCCACTCCGGCAGGAGTGGGAGGAGAAGTTGACTCTTTCGCCCAATGGCAGCCAGCATTTCCTCCCACTCCTGCCGGAGTGGGGTTCTCCTTTGGGGCATCTCACCGGGGGTGTCGCCGAAAAGCGCTCCACCCCCCGGCTACTCTCCTCCCGCGCCTCCGGCGTGGGGAACGAAGCCGCCCCCTCAGCTGGTCAGCTGTCAGCCGTCAGTCTGTCCGTTTCCGAATTCTCTGATCGTTTATCGGTAGAAACCGCTTTTCGGGATGGTTGATACTGGGACCATGAGCCTACGAACTTTACCTC
>RPQK01000532.1 GCA_003819755.1 Acidobacteriota bacterium
GAAGTGTCCCGAAAGACGGGCATCGACGTGCGCGTTCAGATAACGGATTCCGTCGATCGTTTACCGGACGAATACAGAACATGCTTGTACCGGGTTGTTCAGGAGTCCCTGACCAACTGCGTCCGGCACTCAAAGGCCAAACACGTCGCGATCGAGCTCGCACGTGAGCCAAAGGGCGACGCGGTCTGCCTGACAGTCGAGGATGACGGTGTCGGCTTTGTCCCCAGTACCTCATTCGGGAAGGGTCTGGGTTTGGTCGGAATGGAGGAGCGAGTGCGGGAACTGGGGGGGTCGATGATGCTTCAGTCCGTACAAGGTACAGGCACCATTCTTCGAGTGCGTCTCCCTTTTCAGGATGTGAGCCGTGAGAAAACAAAGAGTCTTGCTAGCGGATGATCATGCAGTCGTGAGGAAAGGCCTCCGGTTCGTGCTAGGCCGGGAACCAGCGGTTGAGGTCGTTGGAGAAGCCGCAGACGGCCATGAAGCCGTGAAATTGGCCGCGGAGCTCAAACCCGACATCGCCATTCTGGACATTGCGATGCCGCACCTTAACGGGATCGAGGCCACGGAGCGGATAGTCAAAGACAACCCCCGGATTGCCGTTTTAATACTGAGCGTCCACGCCGATGAGGGGTATCTGCTTCGGACCTTGACAGCGGGGGCCAAAGGCTACTTGCTGAAGGAATCAGCCGAAGACGACATCCTTCAGGCGGTGAGGACCGTTGCCGAGGGACGCCCGTTTTTTAGTCCGGCCGTCGCCGCCACGCTCCTGGAAGACTACGTGCGGCAGCTCAAGCAGCGTGGTCTCCAGGACTCGTACGAGTTATTGACAAGTCGCGAGAAAGAGATTCTTCAAATGCTGGCTGAAGGGAAGACCAACAAGGACATTGCCACTGTCCTTAACTTGAGCCCTTACACGGTCGAAACCCACCGGGCCAACCTGATGCAAAAACTCGGCCTGCATAACACCGCAGAGCTCGTGCTGTACGCTGTTCGCAAGCGGATCATTAGCTAACTTGAAGACCTTTGCTCGTCCTCGGCAGTGGGCGAGGAAGGGGGATGGCGTTGGGCGTGTCGATTGGCGCCGGCTGGGGTCGGCTCTTTCAGCAGGTCCTGATCGAGAGCCTGCTGCCGGTCGTTCTCGCTTCCGTTTTGGGGTTCCTCTTTGCCTTGTGGGCCGGGCCGACGCTGGCCACGTTCCTGGGCACTTCGCAGCACCCCGTTCGACTGGCGCTCGAGGTTGACTGCGCATGGTCGGGTTTCTGATAGCGCTCTGCTAGTTGCCTCCTCTTCGGGCTCGCCCCGGCCCTGCGTCTTTCTCACATCGCCCCCGAGAAAGCGTTACGGGAGGACGATCCGAGGCTGGCGAGAACCGGACTGAGCCGGGTCCTTATCGCGGCACAGGTCTGCTTTTGCTTCTTCGCGCTTTTCTTGGCCGGCCTTTTCCTCACGACTTTCGTCAAGCTGGACCAGAGTGAGACGGGCTTTAATCGCAACAATCTCGCGCTCTTGAGGATTGAGTCGAAGGCGTTTGCAGGTTGCCCAATCCGCCGCGCCGTGAACCGTGCCAGGGCTTTAATTCTCGCCCCGGCACCGCAAAACCGATGTAGCCCCAAGCACCCAACGATTAGAAAGCCTACGGCTGGCAGGGCAAACTTGCCAGCTCTTCCGGCCGGGGGACGAACCAGATGCGCAGAGTGCTCCTCCCCTCGCCCGGCTGAGGCACCGTGTACGGAGTGGGGACCGACCGAGCTCCGCCTGCCGGGACCGTGACCCTCTGATTAAAGGGAGGGCCGAACCAGCCGATCCCTCCCCAGAGCGCCGAGCTTTCCGGCCAGACCATAGGCTTGTCCTCCAGGAAATCACAAGCCGGGGTCTCACTGTATGAGGCTGTCACAGTCTGGGAGTTCGGCCGCGGGTAGAAGGCCAGCGTGATTGATCCGGGCGTTGGCCCTGGTCCCACCGAACCGCTTGTATCGACAGGGTGAAGAACCGTGCGGTAGGTATTGACGACCTTGAGCGGCATGGTGCACCCGGAGCCCGTGACCTGGGAGTAATCGACCACGTGATAGGCCACCCAATTGACCATCCCCCTTCCGGCAATCGCCGAGGCGTCGCTTCTCTGAGCCGGAGCGAGCGGACCAAGGCAGAAACCTGCCGCGAGCGTGCTCTGCCATTGCGCCTTGCTGGACGGGGTCTCGAACAGCCGGTAATTCTCGACTCGAAGCTCACCGCCTTTCACGTGGCACTTATCATCTTTCTTATCGTAATTGGACGTTTCCAGGTTCTTTTGACGTTTTCCGTCATGGTTGAAGTCCTCAAAGCCGTCGTAGCAGCCGCCGCCATCCGAGTCCGAATCGAGCTCAAAAGGCAGCGCGTCCTTGTCGATCCTCGGGCGGGTGTCGCCGGAAAGCGGTGGCTTCAATGTCCGGGCCTTGGCCCGATTGGAATAGGCATAGACCGATTCGTCGTAGACCGAGGCGTAGATGTCCTCTTTGTCGCGCACCTCGTCCCGGTCGGTATCGGCGTCCTCGGGTGCCTTCTGCCACTTGGTTCCGAAGCGAAACTGTTCGTCGAAGTCGTAAACGCCGTCCCCATCGCTGTCGTCCCGGATACTGTCCTCGTCCGAGCGCGGGGCGATGTTCCCACCAAGGACCCAATATGCCCCCCAGATTCTGTCAGGCAACTGGGGTGAGATCGGGTTGCGATCCGCGTAGAATGCGAAGACGGGCGTGATCTTGCCGTAGTGCCAGGGGTTGTTGACAATAACGACCCGGGCGCCGTCGCTTTTTACCGTGTAACCGGTGATCACCATGGTGTGCGCGTTTTTCCCGTCCTTTCCCGTCGTCAAGACAAGAAGGGGCCGCTCGGCATCTATCTCTGCGACAATGTCGTTCCAGAACTCATCCCCGGTGGAGAACGGTTTGAAAGTTGCACTGGCGCCTGCGCCGAGCGCCCACCTGAGAGCCCGTGTTTGCTGGGAGGATTGCCCTTTTCGCCAGTCCAGGCCGGTCTGGTAGCTCAGGTCCCATTCCGGTCCTTCGACCCTGTCCTTGAATATCTCGTACCCGATCCTGTCCTGGCTCAGGCGCTTGATCGAGCCCGCCTTGATCTGGAACCAGGCGTTGACCATCGCGACCGACGCCAGACCGCAATTCAGCTGGTCGGCCGGGTCGTCCTTGTCCAACTCCCTGTGATCAGTGTCCCACTTGTGCTCACCTTTCCAAGGCATTAGGGACTCCAGTAACAGCATCCTGGTGTCCTTGCGCTGTGAAATCAGCGGGACGCCGAGCGGGTTCTTACCGGCCTGCGCTATTCCGACGCCCTGTGCCTGTCCGGCAACTGCGAACGAGGGGTCGATCGTGAGAGTCACGGGATCGGAGAAATCGGCTGGAACCTGGTCGGAGTCAATGGCCTGAACGCGCCACAAATAGTTCCCGGCTGTCAAAGGAGGAGTCGTGAGCTCGCCGGCCTCCACAACCTGGTCGAGGACTATCTGGCTGAATTCCGAGTCCCGGGCGATCTGCACCCGATGAAGCCTCACTCCGGGAACCGGGTACCAGCTGAGGCCCACGGTTGGTTCCGGGCTGATCGCACCTGAAAACGGAATCAGCACCTCCACTCGCGGCCTCCGATTCTCCAGGCCGGGCGTCGCCTCCGAGGGAGAGTAACTGATCCAGTCCTCCCCCTGCTCCAACGTGGCCGCCGCAGGGATGCGTCCAATGGACATGCCTTCCACCGGGTCGTCGGAGAGGCCGCCTCGCCCCAGCATTACCGAATCAGCTCGCTCCGCCCCCCAGCGGACGCGATCGACATGCTGCCCGTTGTTGTTCACTAAAATGAGAACGCCGGAAGCGGGATGCAGGAAACCCGTACGGTCGGCGTGCACAACCAGGCCGTCCACGCTATTGGCCCCATCGAACGTCACCATAAGGATCTGCCCTTTGGAGAGCGCGGGGAGCGAGTCGGGCAGCCGAAACTGCTGCGCCGCCTCGTTTTCGAGCACCAAGCCGGCCGGCCACGCGCCATCCTGGGTGGCTTTCAGCTCGACGTATGGAAACTGTCCTGCCGCTGGGATGAAACCCACCTCATTGATCACCACCCCGTCGCCTCGCATCGGTATCAGGGCCTGATCGGCTACAGGAAGCGTGGTGAACGAGAGCGGTGCGTTGTTCTGCCTCAAGGCCACGGCGGAAATCTCCTTGGACACCAACACCCCCACCGAGCCTCGAAACGGGAGACTGATTCCAGAGAAAAGCTCGGAGACAAACTGAGCCGAATGACCGCGGGGCGGAAGTTTAAGGGTCACCTGCGGACCCCCCGTTACAGATGTACCGTCGGCGGCAAGCAGCGCGAGGACAACGGTTGCCTCGACCTCATTGGGGTTGAAGAAGGCGATGCCGGTTTCAAACGAGGTGTCAATACTGACCGGCACACTCAGATCGCCCTGCCTCTTTGCTGCGGCTACGCCCGCCTCAGTCCGAAGTTTTCCATCCGCTTCCAGGACGGAGAAAAGGGCGACGATCCCGATCGGTTGATCCGAAACCACTCGCACTGCCCCTGAGGTCAAGGCCCCGCTGGCCGTGCTCTCGAGGAAGGTCGAGCCGTTCGGGCCGATGGTGAGGTCGAGCTCGCTCTTGGTTCCCAAAGAAGTCAGGGGCATTTCGAGCGGTTGGCCGTCGTCGCGGGTCAAGGTCATCTTGGCCGAAGCCCCAACTGAGGAAAGGGCGAACAACAGGAACGAAGTGCGGATTCGACCTCCCGGGAAAGCGCCGTCCGCCACGTGCGGCAGAATGAAATCGGTCTGAGCTGAGTTTGTCGGAACAACCGGAAGTGTGGTGAGGCCGAGCGGCTGGAAATTCTGTCGAAGCGTCAGGGCTGAGACCGGGCGGTCCGCGGAGACGTGGAGGGTCCCTCGAAAGTCACCCAGGTTCGAAAAAAACTCGTGGACGAATTTTGCGCGGTGTTCGAGCGCCTGCAGCGTCATTTGCGCGGGGCTGCCGGTTGCCTGGCCCGCCAAATCGTAAAGCCTGAGCGTTAGCTGGGAAGCCTGGCTTGCGTCTGCATTGAAGAGCGCGAGAGCCGTGCTGAACGTTCCGGCCCGATCGACCGGCAGGACGAAACTCGTCTGCGGCTGAGAATCACCGACCCCGGTCTCCGTGATCAGGCTTCCGTTGCCATCGAGGATGGTAAAGACCGCAGCTACGCTTATCGGTTCATCGGAGGTCACTCTCGCCGCCCCGACCTGCCCCCCGCCCACTCCGCTGGTATCAAGAAAGCGAGTTCCGATGCCAGGGACCATGACAGTGAAACTCGAGTCGTTTCCGAGATCGACCGCGCCCTCGGAAAGGTCCACAACCAGAGGGCTGGCGTCGTCCAGAGTGAGATCAATCCGGGCATGGACCGGATGCGAGGCCGTGTTGGTGAGAACGAATGTCGTCCGAAAACGGTTGCTCCCAAACTCGCCGTTGGCCACCTGGGGCAGATAGGAGAGAGTCGGTTCCGGCGTTGCCTGGCCGTGCGTTACAGGAATGCCGCCTGCGCAGGCGAAGAAAAGGGCGAAAAGGAAGACCAGGGATCGAACACCCTTTAGCCGGCCGAGGGCAAGACATCGAACCAAGCGTTTTCCAATCCCATGGAGAAGCGTCGGCCAACCAAATATCTGAGCCACAAAACACC
>RPQK01000533.1 GCA_003819755.1 Acidobacteriota bacterium
ACTACTGCGCGGCGAACCTCCTTCAGGCGGCGCGGATCGTGGTTGACAGGCCAATCGAGAACCAGGTGCGCGTGATGCCCGGTGCCGTCTCGCGCTATTAAAGCCAAGTCAGGAAAGGGACACAAATGAGCGAATCGATGCAGCAGATCATCCAATCCTTCGCCCGAGTGAACGTGCTGGTCGTAGGGGATGCTCTTCTCGATACCTATCTGGAGGGTGTCCCGGGTCGGCTCTGCCGGGAAGCCCCGGTCCCCTTGCTTGACCTGATTGATCGGAAGGACATGCCGGGCGGCGCGGGGAATACCGCTGTCAACCTTCGAGCCTTGGGAGCGCAGACGACGTTACTGTCGGTGACCGGTGCCGATAATGAGGGCAACACACTCCGGAAAATCCTCGAACGCAGTGAAATCGCATCGGAGAACCTGGTGCTCTGCGAGAAGCGTGGAACGTGCGCCAAAAACCGGCTCTATGCCGGCAAGCAGATGACGGCACGATTCGACCTGGGCACCAGGGACTGTCTGAGCCCGGAGACGGCTCAGGCTCTCATTCAAAGGCTCGACGGTCTCTTTCGCTCGGCCGATGCCGTGATCATCTCCGACTATGGGTGCGGAGTGGTGACGGGTGAAGTCATTGAGCATCTCTGCAAGCTTCAGGAGCAGTCGCCGCGGCTCATGCTGGTCGACTCCCGCAACCGGCTCAGCGACTACCGCAACTTGGGAGCGACAGTCGTGAAGCCCAACTATGAAGAGGCGCTCATGCTGCTTGGTTTTGATGGCGCCGGGCCGGCAGGAGAAAAGCGCGCTGAGAAGATACTGCCATTCGGAGAAGAGATCCTTTCATTGACCGGGACTCATATTGCCGCAGTCTCCATGGATTCGGACGGGGCCCTCATCTTCGAAAAGGGTCGTGAGCCTTACCGGACATACGGGTCATCGAGTACGAATTCCTACTCTGCTGGAGCGGGGGATACCTTTGCGGCCGCCTTTACCCTCGCCTTGGCGACCGGTTCGGAGACTACGTTGGCGGCCGAAATCGCGTCTGCGGCTGCCGCCGTGGTCGTTGCCAAGGAAGGAACGGCTGCCTGTTCCCAGCACGAGTTGTTGGCCCGAGTTTCCTACGACGGAAAGTACATAACGGACCTCGGGCGTCTGGTCCTTATTCTCGAAGCGCACAGGAAACAAGGACGGCGAATTGTCTTCACAAACGGATGCTTCGATATCCTCCACAGAGGCCATATCACCTACCTGAATCGGGCGAAAAACCCGGGCGATATTATGGTTGTAGGCGTCAACTCAGATTCGAGTGTGCAACGTTTGAAGGGTCCCGAGCGCCCGATCAACACGCTGGAAGATCGCGTGAAAGTGCTCTCGGCGCTGAGCTGTGTTGACTATCTGGCGGCTTTCGACGGTCAGACCGCCTCCGATCTCGTTCGGGTGGTTCGACCCGACGTCTTTGTCAAAGGCGGCGACTACACGAAGGACCGGTTGCCCGAGGCACCTGTTGTTGAAGAACTGGGCGGCGTCGTGCGCATACTCCCGTTCCTCGATAATCGGTCAACCACGAGAATCATAGAGAAGGTTCAGAAGTTCCAGAGTTCGAGAGTGCAAGGTTGATGGGCTAACCGCAGCCTGTACCGCTAATCGTCATGTCCTGGAAGAACGCCAAGAAGATCCTGTGCGTCCGGCTCGACACCCTGGGTGACGTGCTGATGACGACGCCCGCTTTGCGGGCTCTGAAGGAGTCCGGCAGTCATCCGGCGCTGACCTTGCTGACGTCGACTGTCGGCCAGCATGTTGCGCGGCTGGTCCCGGAAATCGATCGGATTATTGTCTACGATTCGCCGTGGATGAAGGCGACGGAACCGCGCCTTAATGCCGACGCGGACTTTGCTCTCATTCGACAGCTGAAGGCCGAAAAGTTCGACGCGGCGGTGATCTTCACCGTATTCAGCCAAAACCCTGTTCCGGCGGCTTTGCTCTGCTACCTGGCCGAAATTCCTCTGCGGCTGGGCTACTGCCGGGAAAACCCGTATCAGCTGCTCACCGATTGGGTGCCGGAGAGTGAACCCCAGCGACAAATTCGGCACGAGGTTCGCCGACAACTCGATCTGGTGGGATCCGTGGGAGCCGTCACCCGGGATGAAAGGCTGTCGCTCTGCGTTCCCGAGGGTGCCGAAAAACGGGTCCTGCAGGTTCTGACCCGTGCCGGTCTTGATGTCGACCGTCCCTGGGTGGCTATGCATCCTGGGGCTTCGGCGCCATCCCGCCGATACCCGCCGACGCGTTTCGCGGAGGTCGGGACTCTTCTGAAATCACAACTTGACTGCCAGGTGGTCTTAACCGGGGGAGACTCGGAAAAGGATCTGGTGGACGAGGTTCGGCGAAACATCCCGGGAAAAAGCTCATCTGTCGCCGGAATGCTCGATTTGGGGGAACTGGCCGCACTTCTTCGCCTCGCGCCTGTTCTCATTTCTAACAACAGCGGCCCGGTGCACGTTGCCGCCGCCGTCGGTACGCCGGTCGTCGATCTGTACGCTTTGACCAACCCGCAGCACAAGCCCTGGGGCGTCGAGAATCGAGTCCTCTCCCACGACGTCCCCTGTAAGAATTGCTTCAAGAGTGTTTGTCCCGAGCAGCACCACAACTGCCTGAGCCTGATCGCACCTCAGGCGGTAGTCGACGCCGCTCAGGAACTTCTCGAGGAACGATTGCGGGAAATGGGGGTCTTCAGTGCCGTTGGTTGATGTCCTGATACCTACGTACAACCGCGCCATGGCGCTGGCGGTGACTCTTACGGGGGGTGTTGCCTTATCTCTTCCGGCGTTTACCACCAGGAGTTGCCAACCACTGTCACTGACCGCCGGGTCAACGCGCCCGACGTCCCTGAGCTTGACGTCCCGACGAACGTAACCGATTGAAGATTTATGTACACACTCGGCATTAATGCAGCTTTTCACGATTCCTCTGCCTGCCTGATCCGTGACGGAAAAGTCCTGTCTGCGGTCGAAGAGGAACGGCTGAGCAGAATCAAGCACGCCAAACGACCGATCCCTTTTTCGACCTACGAACTGCCCTTTCATGCCGTTCACTATTGCCTGGAGAATGAAGGGATCGTACTCGGGGACGTGGACCACATTGCTTACTCCTTCGACCCTTTTCTCCTCTTAAACGGCCGGCGAGACGCCGGTTTCATTCAGCTTCCCTTGGAGCCAAGCGCGCACGCGCCGCAGAATGGATGGAGCTCGGTTTGGGATCCTCTTTTTGTCTGCTCGATTGTCAATGCGCCGCGTCATCTCGCCGGCGGATTTCCGCACCACTTGTCAGCCAGGTTTAAGGGGGCCTCGGCTTCCGGCCCGTATCGGTGGCATTTTGTCCCGCATCACCTCGCCCATGCTGCCAGTGCTTTCTTCCCGTCTCCGTTTTCGGAGGCCGCCATTC
This sequence comes from Acidobacteriota bacterium, assembly GCA_003819755.1. GTDB lineage: Bacteria > Acidobacteriota > UBA6911 > RPQK01 > RPQK01 > RPQK01. The sequence continues at coordinate 3,438 of RPQK01000533.1, forward strand.
TCACACTTGACGGCCGGGGAGAGAAGGCGACCACGACGTACGCGACCGGGAGTGGCTCTCGGCTGGAGATTCTTCGCGAGATTAACTTTCCGCACTCCCTGGGTTTGCTGTATGAGAAAGTCACGGAACATCTCGGCTTTCTCCATTCCTCGGACGAGTACAAGGTCATGGCGCTGGCTTCCTTCGGCCGTCCGACCTTTGTGGAGGCCTTTCGCCAGTTGATACAGCTCGAGGGTGAGGGGAGGTATCGACTGCGTCAGGACGTCGACCTGAAGGAGTTGTTGGGGCCGCGGCGCGAGCGAGGGTCTGCGTTTGGCGAGAGGCATTTCGACGTGGCGCATTCTCTTCAGAAGGTTCTCGAGGAGACGGTTATCGAACTGGCCGGCTGGTTGGCACGAGCGAGCGGTGCTGAGAATCTGTGTCTCGCCGGTGGTGTCGCTCTTAACTGTGTGATGAACGCCAGACTGCGGGACCACGGCTCATTCAAGCGAATCTGGGTCCAGCCGGCGGCGGGTGATTCCGGGACGGCTCTCGGTGCGGCATTGTGGGTCGACAATCGGGAGCGAGGGGGGCAGGGAAGAAGCTACCAGATGGATGATGTCTTCCTTGGCCCGTGCTACGGCGACGAGGAGATCGAGAAATTCCTTTCCTGGTCCAAGGTTCCTTACCGGCGGATGGAAAACACCGCCCGGGAAGTGGCGGCGCTGCTAGCCCAGGAGAAGATCGTTGGCTGGTTCCAGGGAAGGGAAGAATTTGGTCCCAGGGCCCTCGGCGCCCGGTCAATTCTGGCCTCACCGCTCCAAGCAAACATGCAGGGACGACTGAACGAGATCAAGGATCGAGAGGATTTCCGCCCGGTAGCACCGGTCGTCCTGCAGGAGGAGGCCCAGGAGTGGTTTGTCGGCGCCGAAGAATCTCCGTTCATGCTTTTCGTCTACGACGTGCGGCCGGAGAAGACCTGTCGTATTCCGGCGGTCACCCACATCGATGGAACGGCCCGGGTACAGACGGTTCGGGCCGAGCAGCATCCCCTGTATCACGACCTGATTAAGGAATTTCAACGGCTGACCGGCGTTCCCGTGCTGGTCAACACGTCCTTTAATACGAGGGGCGAGCCGATCGTCTCCAGTCCGCGGGATGCCCTGGAGTGTTTCTGGACCTCCCCCATCGACCTCCTGGCGATCGGTTCCTTCCTGGTTGAAAAAATGGAGGCCAAGCCGTGCCCGTAGTCGTGTCGGTCGTAGTGCCCACCTTTCAGCGGGACGATCTTCTCGACCGTTGCCTGGCCGCTCTTGCCAGGCAGGATCTCCCGCCGGAGTGCTACGAAATCATTGTTCCGGACAATGCCGGGAGCGCTAAGACCCAGCAGGTGGTGCAGAAATGGGTCCGCCCGGACGGCCCCGCGGTCCGCTATATAAGCGCGTCCCAGATGCGCGGGCCGGCGGCCGCCCGAAATCGGGGATGGAAAGCTGCGCGTGGTGCGATTATCGCCTTTACGGATGATGACTGCATTCCGTCGCCAACCTGGTTGCGGCTTGGTATTGCGGGGTTCACGGACGGGATTGCCGGTCTCTGGGGCCAGATCGTGGTGCCTATACCCGAGCGCGACCCGACCGACTACGAGGTCGACGCCTCCAATCTCGAAAGAGCCGAGTTCGTCAACGCGAATTGTTTCTACCGGCGCGATGCTCTGGCGAAAGTCGAGGGTTTCGACGAGCGCTTCGAGACCGCGTGGAGGGAAGACAGCGACCTGTTCTTCCGACTCCTGCAGGCGGGCTATCGGCTCTCGCAGGTGCCCGAGGCGGTGGTGGTCCATCCCCCCCGCGAAGCGCCCTGGGGTGTCAGCCTTTCGCAGCAGCGTAAGAACATGTTTAACGCGCTCCTGTACAAGAAGCACCCGGGTTTGTACCGCGAGCGAATTCAGCCGAATCCGCCTTGGAGGTACTACGTGGGTGTCGGGTCACTGGTCGCGGGCATGACGGGTCTTGCCATGAGTGTACCGGCGCTGGTGTCCGCCGGCGCGGGCCTCTGGCTGATGATCACCGGCGAATTTTGTGCCAGGCGGCTGGCCCGGACGTCCCATTCGCCAAGCCACGTTCTCGAGATGATGGTGACCTCCGCCCTGATTCCTCCTCTGGCCGTTTTCTGGCGATTGCGCGGCGCCGTTCGCTACCGGGTATGGTTTCTGTAAGGAGAAGGATGAAGGATGAAGGATGAAGGAGAAGGATGAAG
>RPQK01000534.1 GCA_003819755.1 Acidobacteriota bacterium
ACGAGTGGCAACGAGAGGCCGATGCTTTTTCAGGCCTCGAGGCGACGCCGCTTTCCCCTGAGGGCGAAGGATGAAGGATGAAGGATGAAGGATGAAGGAAGACGAGGAAGGGAAAAGGGCGAAGCAGGGTCGCTTTTCATCCTTCATCCTTCATCCTTCTCCCTTCATCCTTCATCCTTTCTTCCGCTATCGCGAGGTTCTTAGCTTGACCGTCCCGGCGCTAGCGACATCTTCCCATCGGAAAAACAGGAAGTTGCGGGGGCCGCTGTTCATCGCGACCATCAAGCCGTGAGGGAATGCTGTTCCCAGAGGAGCTGAAGTGATCTCAAGTCCGTCCGTTTCGTCGGCGCCGCCGCGGACAATTTTCAGCACCTCGGAGTGGTCGTGCGGGTTGCCGGGCGTCCCTTCCCGCCGATAAACGTGGTACTCGCTGTTCCCCTCGATCTGGTCAGTACAAACGACGTAGCCGGTGCCGTCCTGGCAGGCAAAAATGGCGATGCCTTCCCGGTCGAGCTTGAAGCCGTCCCGGCCGAAATGAGCCAGCTCGACTCCGGCTTGCGGGTGATCCGGATCGGCGTGGTACTTGTGAATGCCGTTCCCTTCGTCGGCGTAGTAGACGTAACCGAGATCGTCATCGACCGCAACCGCCTCGATCTCGCCCACGCCGCTGAAGCGGCCAAAATCGCGAACTTTCTGTGCCTTGACTCTGCCGGCTCCGTCGTCCAAGAGTCGGTACTGGCTCAGGTAGCCTTCGCTCGCCCCCGTTTTGGGCGCCACGACAGCAAAGATGGCGCCGTCGCGGGAGCGCTTGTACAACGCGATCCCCATCGGCGCCGAAGCCTCACCTTCCCGGCCTTCGAACACGTTTAGCCCAGTCTCAGCACCGACATCCGTCAGCATGCCGTCCGGCCCGATCCGAAAGACCCGCAGTCTTTTCTTCAGACGTTCAGTGACAACAGCGATGTCCGCCGTTCCTGTGCCAAGCTGGAGCCCATACTCGACGTCGACATTGTTCGGCCGGTCCAGATTGGCAACGGTTTGGCGGATCTTGCCGTCGAGGTCAAAAACCACGAGAGCTCCGCCAGGGGCAGGCACCTTGTTGGTCCCAAGAACGAGGCTCCGGCCTGGGTCGGTCGGGTGCACATAGATAGCCGGGTCGTCGGGGTCGTCAGGGACGCAGGCGGTGGCTCTGGCAGGGATAACATCGACCGGGGTAACAGCAAAGACGAGAAGGCTGAAGAGTGAGATGAATAGAGCGAGCATGAATGTCCTCTACTTGAGAAGACTCGGATACTGAAGATTCGTTCAAAAATAATCTTGTCAATCCAGTTAATCCTGTCAAAAAGAGCCTTTGACAGGATTAACTGGATTGACAAGATTACGCCGTTAGAACGTGAACCGCAATGCGAGCTGCACCTGCCGCGAGGTACCGGTCCCGATGGTCCGGTTCAGGCCGCTGTTGACCAGCCCAAAGCTCGCCAGCGAGGTGAACGTTGTGCCGGGGTTCCCGGCCAGCGTGCGGTTTAACACGTTGAACGTCTCGACCCGGAAGGTGATGGCTTTGTTCTCGGTCAGCGCAGTTTTCTTCTGGAGCGAGAAATCCAGCTGATCGAGGCCTGGGCCAACCGCGATGGAGCGTCCTGCGTTACCCCAGGTGCCCTTGGCCGGTATCGCGAACGCCGCCGGGTTGAGCCACTGGGCGAAGGTCGGCCCGCCGGCCGGGTAGATGGAAACGCCGGGGACAAGGTCAGGCCGCTGGGCGGAGGTCTGGCCGTCGGGAACATCGCCCGAACTACGCGAAATGCCGATGGTCAGCATGCGGCCCGTCCGTGCCGTCCAAATGCCGCTCATCTCCCAGCCGCCTAAGATTGTCGAGGCGAGCCCCGAGGTAAGCATGCGTTTTCCAGGCCCGAACGGCAGCTCATAGTTCCAGTTGGTGGCTATAGTGTGCCGGACGTCGGTGTTGCTGTTGCCCCGGTCGCATCGACGGCACATCTCAATCTGCGGCTGGCTCCCTTCGCCGCCGCCGGTGCTGTTGTCGTTGATCGAGTGGGACCACATGTACTCGCTTCCGACATTGAGCCCGCTCGCTACGCGTCGATGCAGCGAGACCTGCAAGGCGTTGAAGTTGCTATTGCCAAAGCCATCCTTCTGGTCCATGCGGCCGAAAGCCGGCAGGGCGCGCTTCTTGGTAACGGGGTCAAGATTGTTGATGTAACTGCGAGAAGTTACTTTGCTCGCCTTGCTGCCCACGTACCCAACCTGCATCAGGAACCGGGCAGGCAACTCCTGCTGAATCGACAGACCCCACTGGGAACTGTACAGGTCGCGGATGTCGCGCTGCAAGGAGCGCGGCGTCAGGCCGGTGCTCTTCGCCAGCGCCAAAAACGGCTCGACCGGATACGAGAGCCCGGGAGCGTCAGCAGCCGTCAGCGAGAAGTTCGAAGCCATGTTGTCCAGGGCCGCGCTCTTGTCGTCGATCTGGCCGGGACCGTGATAAATACCGCCGCCGGTCCGGATCACGGTCTTGCCTTTCAGGAACTTCGGCGCCCAGGCGATACCGATCCGTGGATCGAAGTTGTTGCGATCCGGGAAATACCAGGGTGTCCCGTGCGGGCAAAAGCCTCCGCACGCCATATCAAAGACCCGGTACCGGTCCTTGACCTCCTTGTTCACCCCGTAAAACTCATAGCGCAGGCCGAGGTTCAGAGTGAGCTCGGGGGTCACTTTCCAGTCGTCCTGTACAAAACTGTAGTAGTACCACTTGCGTGTGCCCAGAACGTTGCTCCCGCTTCCGATGGCGACGCGGTCGACCTTATTGGCGAGCAGGTCGTTGAAGTTGGCGAAGGTCACCGAAACTGACGGAAATACGGGGTCCGCCACATTGACGTGAGCACGGCGAATCTCGCCGCCGAACTTCAACGTGTGGCGGCCACGGGTCCATACCATGTTATCGATGAGCGAGAATGAAGTCCCGGTCTCAACCAGCAGGTTCGAGTTGTTCAACGCCGTGAACCCGGAGACTGAAATCCCCTCCGTGAACGGCGAATGGCTCCAGCGATTGAGGGACGACCGATTGAAGCCGGTCTTGACCTCATTCACCAACGTGGGCGAGAAGAGCCGCTGGTACTGCATCACGTAGTTCGAAGGCCGGAAATAGCTGGTCTGGTTGTCGCCCCGGATGACCGTGCGCGGATTGACGATCGTCCCGTCGTCCATGTTGTAGCGGGCGAAAAAGCTGTTGTTATCGTTGAACTGGTGGTCTACGCGAATCGAGAATGTATCTTCGCGGTAAGTTTGGGTGGTGTCTGCGACCGTGCGGTCCACGTCCGCTTTCGAGGTCGTTTCCGTGCCGGCCGGGTAAGCGTCGAGGATCTGCCGGACGATCGGGTTCGTCGCCTTCGCTTTAAAAGCGGCGCTCGGGACGTCGGCCCGCATACTCTGGGTAACGGTCTGGCGAAGACCCTCGTAGTTACCAAAGAAGAAGGTCTTGCCCTCGATGATCGGGCCGCCAAAATTGCCGCCAAACTGGTTCATGCGAAACGGCTGCTTGACCGGGTCAAACGGATTGCGGGAGTCAAGCGCATCGTTGCGCAAGTATTCAAACAGCGTCCCGTGGAAGTCGTTCGAACCCGACTTGGAGACGATGCTGACCTGCCCGCCCGCGCCACCGCCGGATTCGGCCGAGTAGAGGGTGGTGTTCACCCGGAATTCGGCCACCGAATCGGTGCTGATAACCAGGCGCAGAGAGCCCTCCTGGCGTGGATCTTTGACACCCGTCGCGTCAAGGCCGTCGAGCGTCCAGTTGTTGTCATCACGGGCGCGACCCATGAAGCGGATGCTCCCCTGGCTACCGTCACCACTGTTCACGGCGCCCGGCGCCAAGGCCATCAGGTTGGACCAGTTGCGTCCGTTCAGCGGCATCTCGCTGATGTTTGTTGCCCCGACCACGGTTCCCACTACCGCCGAAGTCTTCTCCAACGGAGCGAGCACGTCTTCGACCGTGACCAGGGTTTCAACCGAGCTCACGTCCATCTGCACATTAAGAGTCCGGCTGTCACCAACATTCAGGCGCAGATCTTTAATGGAGCGGGTTTGAAATCCTGTCAGCGTGACAGTCAGCGTGTAAACGCCAATGGGAACCTGCGAAAAGCTGTAGGTGCCCGAGTCGTCGGTCAGCGCGTCCCGGTGCCAACCCATCTCCGCAGAAACCAGCGTGAGCTGAGCGCCTGGGACAAAAGCTCCCGACTTGTCAGTCACAGTTCCTGACAGCGAGGCCCGGTCCACCTGCGCCCAGGCGGCAGGGTAAGCGGTCAGCAGTACGAGTAACACTAATACTTTCACTCTCATCGCGAATCTCCTCCTGATCTTGAAACGTCTCGAGTACGTGGCCGCGCACACGAAACCGTGTGCCTGTACGGCGACCGCCGTCCCTCGACTCCTTGCCAGCATGTGTGTCTTAGATTAGAGAGCCTGCCAAACGCAAATAGAGAAAAGGCCTCCATACCGTCTCGCCGGGATGCGTCAAAGAAATTATTGAAAAAATGGTCAGTTGTCAAGATATTTGTTCAATAATTGTTAATATTTACAACACTGCGATGGATGCGGGCAATGGCCGGAGGGAAAGACCTGAAGGGCCAGAAGGACCTGAAGGACGGTTCAGAGCGTGTTGTCCTTCAGGTCATTCCCTCCGGCCATCGTGCCGCAAATAACCGTGCTGCGTGCGACGCGGCTTGTGACGTCATTTCGCCTTGACCCTCTGATTCCTTCGGTGATAACTACTCCGGGTGCTCAATACTCTGCATTGCCGGATCGTTCGTAGAACCTGCCTGCTTGTGACAATCGCCTGCCTCTGGCTGGTTGCTTTTGCCGCGGCCGGTGCCGCACCCGGACTTGCCTCGCAGGCGCTGATCCAGAAGGCTGGAAACACCGAGGACGACCGCGAGAGACTGGTTCTGCTGCGACAGCTCTGCGCCGAACCGGGGCTTACCCCTTCGCTGCGGCAGGAGGCCGAGACCCTGACCCGTTTCACGGAACGATGGCTCGATGACGCGCGATTGGAAAACTGGTGGGACCAGGCTATCCTCAAGAATCTCCAACCTCCGTTTGCCGTCGCCGTCGACTCACCTTTGTACCCGCTCGCTGAGTTCTACCGAGCCCGGATGATCACCTGGGCAGCCCTGGAATATGGCGGAGTCCTGAACGACGACAAGGTGCGCCGCCAGTTTCTGGACGAGGCCGGGAAGGCGTTCACGCTGGCGCTGCGCGCCTTTCCCGAGAACCGCATCTGCCGCATGTATCTTGGGGAACCGCTCAGATGGGACAAGCGCCTCTCCGCTCCGCAAAACGCGCCGGAATGGGCCCTGCTCCAGCGTGAATGCCTGGAACGGTTGTCTGACATCGTTGGCTGGTGGATCGACAACCGCGAGAGAAAAGACAACAGCTACGGAGGCGGATGGAACGACGACTGTGAAATGTGGCGGTGGTGGGCGCCGGTCCTGATCGGCTTTGACGATCCCAAGATCTCGCAAGCTCAGGCTCGCCTTTCTAATGCTCTGCTGAACGCGCCGCACATGCGCGGGGGCTATACCGGCAAGTTGGATGACGTCGAGCATACGGCTGAGGACACCGCTGACACAATCACCCCGATGATGCTCCTCGCGTCTG
>RPQK01000535.1 GCA_003819755.1 Acidobacteriota bacterium
ATCCGGATCGTCCAGGGTCCTGCTCTTCCCTTCCCCGACGCGCTTTTGCGAGAGCGGAGACTGACGCTCCGCGAGATCGAGATAGCCAGCCTCCTTGCCGTGGTCCCCTGGAAACGGTTAACAAGCTCCCGAGCACGGGCCCGAAATCCGAACGCGACCTGAAACAGGGTCGTTCATCCTTTTTCACCGCCTCAGAGCGTGAGAACCTGCCCGCGTTCCTCGAAAGTCGGATTTTGCCGTCTCAGTCTATGCCTCGCTTTCCCTTGCCAAGAAGGACGCTGAAGCTTACGCTCGCTTCCCACCGGCGCTGCTCCGGGAGTTGGAACGCGGGCATGATGTTATAGCCACCTTGGAGGGTGGCCGCGAAGCGACGCCCCAGGAAGAAATCCAAACCTCCGCCGGGTTCCAGACACATCGTCCGACCCCGACCACTCCGACCACTCCACAGGATCAGTGAATTCTCATTAGACCTTGCCATACCAGAACACCGCCCGCTCCGGCCATCGTGATTCCACCGTAGCGGCGTCGCTGGTTTGTCTCTTCAACGTACAGTGTCTTGTACACGACAACCGGTCCGCCTGAGGAAACCGGAATAGTGTGAGCGACTGTTTGATTGGATGTGGCCGCCAGGTAGACCCCGGCTCCTATCATGGCGGCTCCAGCCAGTGTAATAATGAGGCGGGAGCGCCCGGTGCTCTTAGCAGATTGTGCCTGGAAAACGGGCGGCTGCCCGGCCAGATCCCTCTCAAGGACTCTCACGCTGACGGGGTCAACTCCGAAGGTCAGACTGCAGGTTACCAACAAGACGACGAGTGCCAGAATTTGCTTCACATTCTTTCGCGTAAACTTTTAACATTTCCGGGAAGCAACCGACTCGTCAAATCTGTGCTGTGGCGCGCCTTGCTTTTCTACATTGTAAAAGCAGTTTTCTACATTGTAGAATAGTTTTTGGCACTCCATGGCACCTGACCCACGGCCTTTCGATCAAAGCTCAAACCTCCGGCTGACCGGCTTTGCTGCTTGGATCTTCCGCGCGCTCCTCCCCATCGCGGAGCGTGACGAGGCGCTTACGGACCTTGCCCTTGAGCAGGCTGAGCGCCGGATGCGCGACGGCCGATTTGCCGCACGCATCTGGCTTTGGAGGCAGCTGCTTGGATCGCTACCGGCATTGGCACGCCGTTCCTGGTGGCGCGGCTGGACGGGATTCGAGCCCCGCGCCAATCGTCTGAATCACGGAGGATTCATCATGGAAACCTGGATCATGGATGCGCGTTACTCGGTCCGGCGGCTGCTGGCACGGCCGACTTACACCCTGCTCGCCGTTCTGACTCTCGCCCTCGGCGTCGGTGGAACGGCTGCGATCTTCAGCATTGTCCGCGCCCTGCTTTTGGATCCGCTGCCGGTCGCCCACGAGGAACAGGTTGGCGTGCTGTGGTTTGACGGATCCTGGACCGAGCAGGAGTTCCTCCACCTCCGCCCTGACTTTCCCGGCTTCCAGCGGATGGCGGCGTACATGCCCGGTGATCAGACGCTTGAAATCGACCGCCAGCCGCTAGAAATGGTGCGTGGGATCAGCGCCTCTGCGGAGCTGTTTGATGTCCTGGGCGCGCGAGCGTTCATAGGCAGGACGTTCCAGGCGGGTGACGATGTCCTCGGCGCCGCCCCTGTTGCGGTGCTCAGTTACGCATTCTGGCAAGAGCTCGGCGGCGACCCGTCAATCGTGGGCCGGCAGCTTCGTCTGGATGGCCAGCCGCGGACGGTGGTCGGTGTCATGCCCCGCGGGTTCTGGTTCCCGAGCCCCACCATTCGGGTATGGAGCGCGGCAGGGCTTCGGCCGGATAACAGGTCGGGGAATTGGACCCTGGTGGGGCACGTCGCGCCGGGCAAGGACGTCGCGCAGATGCAAGGTCCGCTTCGAACACTTGCGGCTGAGCTCGGTCGAAACTACAGGTATCCGCGCGGCTGGGACAAGACGCTCGCGCCGGCTATCACGCCCCTGCGCCAGTTTCTTGTCGGTGATGTGCGCACCGGCCTGCTGGCGACGCTTGGGGCAATGGCTTTGATTCTCCTGATCGCTTGTGTGAACGTCGCCGCCTTGATGCTTGGTCAGTTGAGCGGCCGCACGACCGAGCTCGCAGTCCGCACCGCGCTGGGCGCAGCGCGCCGCCGGCTCATCCAGCAACTCGTGTTTGAGTCCCTGCTCATCGGTTTGTTATCGGCACTGGCGGGGGCCCTGTTTGCGGTAACCGCCTTTGGCACTCTGGTCCGGTCGTTGCCCCTTGGCACTCTCGCCGACACGGCAACGCTTGACTGGAAGCTGTTTGCGGCTGCGATCAGCTTCGCCTTGCTGGCAGCCTCAATCGTCGCTCTCGTCCCCGGGGCAGCGCTCTGGCGGGGCGACCTGCGGGTTTCGCTCGCAACTGTACGAACGGCCGGGATCTCAACCCGCGGGGGACGCCTGGAGGGCGGATTGGTCGTTGCCCAGATCGCGCTGGCGGTCTTGCTGGTGGCAGGCGCCGGTTTGCTGATCCGCAGTGTATCCAACCTGCGCGGTATCAATATAGGTATGCGGGTAGATAACGCGGCGGTCATCGATGCCACCATGCCCGCGCAGTTGTCAAACGAGCAGCGCCAGCGGGCAATTTTCGATGTGTTGCCGGTACTGCAGAGCTTGCCCGGCGTGCGTGCGGTAGCCGCCGCCCAGAAGCTCCCCCTGCGGGGATCCGGCGACAACTGGGGCATTACTGTCCTGGGTAAACCGGATCTCGAGGCCAGCACGACCGCCTTTCGTATGGTCACTGTTGACTACTTTAAGACGTTGGGAATCGCTGTCCGCCGGGGACGGGGCTTCATGCCAACCGACCGGCTCTCGACCGCCCGTCTTGTAGTCGTGAACGAAGCTCTCGTCGCCAAGTACTTCCCGGGCGAAGATCCGATCGGGCGGGTCCTGCAAACCTTTGACGAGCGGGGGGAGCGCATCATTGGCGTGGTTGGAAATGTCGCGGAGGACGACCTGACGAGCGGTCCGGTACCTGCGCGATACATGCTTTACGATCATCTCCCGTTTCTGCCGCCCGCGACTTCGTTCGTGCTTGCTGTCGCGGGGCCCGAGGATGTGCCTCGACTGATGACTTCAGGACGCCAGGCGATTCAGCGCGAAGGTCGGGCGCTGGCCGTCGAGCGCACACTCTCGATGGCGTCCATTTTCGAGGATGCCGTAGGCGTGCCTGGCCGGGTCGCGACGCTGCTCTCGTTGTTGGCCGGCCTTGCCATGCTGCTCGGTGCAGTGGGCGTCTACGGGATGATTTCGCACTTCGTAACTCGGCGGACACGCGATTACGGAATCCGCATTGCCCTGGGCTTGCCTCCCCGACGGGTGGCGTCGCATGTTCTCAGCCGGGGCCTGAGACTTATCGGGCTCGGCAGTGCGATCGGCATTGCAGGGGCGCTGGCGCTAACCCGCCTGATGTCGACGCTGCTTTACGAGGTTCATGCCACGGACCCGCTCGTGCTTGTTGCCGCGGTCGTCGCACTGCTGCTTGCCGGGACACTCGCGGCCTTGATCCCCGCTACGCGGGCCAGCCGGACAAATCTAATGTCTGTCTTGCGGGAGGAGTAAAACTGTGCCGTCAGGGAGGGCGAAATGACAGCGAATCCTTCAAAACCCCCGGAGAGCGCCGGGCTGGGCAGCTTCGAGGAGCAGGTGCTGCTTGCGGTCATCCGCACCGGGGACGACGGATACGGGATGCGCGTACGGCGCGAACTCGAGCGGGTGACGGGGCGCAACATCACCATAGGATCGGTCTACATTACATTGGACCGGCTGGAGGCCAAAGGACTCGTCACGTCTGCCCGCACATCGGCCGACGGTGACTCGCCCTCGCGCCGGGTCTTCTCGGTCACGTCAACCGGCGCCCGCGCGCTTGCGGAGACGAGAGCGACGCGCGACAAGCTCTGGGCCGGGGTGAACCTTCAACCGCTGCTGCGCGACGTCTGACTCCATTACGGCTGCGGCTCACGGCGAGGAACTCCAAACCCTCGGCTATTTTGTCCAGGTGGCGAATCATTCGCTCCGTAAGGCGACTGCCGGATCGATACGGGCCGCACGCCAGGCGGGACCGGCGATCGATACGGCGGCGGTGAGGGCCAGCAGAATCATCACGGACACGAACGTCGTAGGGTCCAGGGGCTCGACACCGAACAGCATCGTGCCAAGCAGCCGGCTCAAAACCGCCGATAGCGCCAGTCCGATAGCAGCGCCCGTCACGATCAGGCCAGCGGCGCTCCGGACGACGAGGCGGAGCACGTCGCTCGTGCTGGCGCCGAGCGCCCTGCGTACTCCGATATCACGCACGCGCTGCTGGACGGAGTATGCGAGGATGCCGAAAACTCCGACCATCGCCAGAAGGAGCGCGAGGCCGGCAAACGTCATCACCAGCACCGCGCGGAAACGATGGCGTGCGGTGGCTTCCCACGCCACATCCTCGAGCGTCATCACATCCCGGACGCTCACCAGCTGCTCCTTGTCGACGCGCGCGATGGCGGCACGGACCGAAGGCGCAAGTGCTTCGGCGGGGCCCGAGGTCGGTCGGACCAATAAATAGATGTCGTCCCTGAGGCTCTGGGCCAACGGTACGTAAATCTGAACAAAGCTCTCTGTTTCGTCGGGCCGGCCCTTCACCTGACGGGCGACACCCACGATCTCTCTCACCAGGGGTCTCGCCTGCGGGGAGTCGGACCGGAACGCCAGACGTAGACCAATCGGCATTCGGCCCCGAAGGTAGCGGCGAACCAGCGCTTCGTTCACGATGCAGACCGGGACGCGGTCACCCGTATCGCGGTCGTTGAACGCCCGGCCCGCGAGCACGGCCAGGTCGAGAGTCTGGAAGTAGGTGGGGCTCACAACCTGGTAGTCGGCCGTCGGACGTTGGCTTTCCTCCGGCTGCGGGTCGCCCACAATCTCGAACGACATCTGGCCGGCGTCGGAAGGGCCCAGCGGCAGCGTGCTCGCCCATCCGACGCTCTGCACGCCGGGAAGGGCCCTGATCTCGCCCTCGATGGCTTCGAAGAAATGGACAAGGGACGCTGGAGTCGGGTAACGGGCGCCCAGCGGGTCCACCATCATCGTAAGAACGCGCTCGGCACGATACCCGCGGTCGACGCTGTCCACCACCAGGAGGGTGCGCAGCAACAAACCGGCGCCAAAGAGCAGAACCACCGCCGTGGCAACCTCTCCGACAACGAGCAGGCTTCGGACTGTCCCGCCGCGTCCCGTGACAGTGCGGCCGCCGGACGCGATCACCACGTGCGAAGAAAAGTCGGTGGCCTGCCACGCGGGGACGAGTCCAAACAGGAGCCCGACTAAAAGCGCCGCCATGGCGCAAAAAACCGTGACGCGCCAGTCGAAGGTGAGCGTAAGCGCCCCGGGCAGCAATTCTTGCGGAATCAGCGACGGCGCGATTTTCAGAATCGCGGCGCCCAGCCCGAGGCCCAGTGCGCCACCGATAGCAGAGAGCACAAGGCTTTCGGTGAGGAGCTGCCGGATGACCCGCCGCCGCCCGGCGCCCAGGGCTGATCGTATCGCCAGCTCCCTCGTTCGGACGGTTGCGCGCGTGAGGAGCAGATTGGCCACGTTGGCGCAGCAGATGAGCAGCACGAACCCGAC
>RPQK01000536.1 GCA_003819755.1 Acidobacteriota bacterium
ATAGCGAGTAAGCAATCCCTCCGGGCAGTGACGCCAGGGTGACGACCAGGAAATTCAGCAACGACAGCGTCACGGATGCTTCCGGTGATACCCCGATCTCCGAAAAAAGCAGGTAATAGACGCTCTCCCTCAACCCAAACCCGTTAATCGTGAGCGGAATCATAATGGTGAGGTTCACGATCGGGATGAAGATCAGAAAAATGTAGAAAGGCGCGCGGATGTTAATCGCGAGTGCCGCCATCCACATGATCACAACGGACAGGAACTGGATTGCGCCAGACAACAGAAGACAGTTCAGCAGGGCCTTTTTGTTCTTCCTCAGGGTTGTCAGGCCCTCGTAAACCAGCTCGAGCTTAGCCTCCACATTTGACAGCTGAAACCTCACAAGCAGCCGGGTCAGGCGCTTATGGATCCAGGAGTGAAACAGAGCGATATTCGCGCCCAGGTAAGCGACTATCAGGCCGATGAAGAGATACAGCAGGGAAACGCCCTGCACCACAATCCGGTGCAGTACGGCGAAAAGGCACCCCATGAAAAGAAGGGCAAAAAGACCCGCTGAACGCTCAAGGATGGTGGTGGTCAACGTGGTCGACATACCACGGTGATGGCTCTTGGAGAGATAGTAGGCTCGGAAGACATCGCCGCCGATGGCCGACGGGAGGAAAAGGTTGAAGAACTGCCCTATAAACGTGATCTTGGTTAGCGGTGAGAACCCCACTGCCATCTGGAAGTTCTCGAGGATGACCTGCCAACGCAGCACCGCCAGAAGGATGATCACCATTTGCAGAGCGGTAGCCAGCAGCACCAGAGTCAGGTCCGCCGAAGCGATGACCGAGAGGAATTTTTTGAAATCTATCTCCAGGGCGAGGATCCCCAGGAGAAGCAGCGTCACCCCGACCTTCAGCGCGAGCGTGGTTCCTTTCCGCATAGAAAGCCAGATTCTGTCAGAATTGAACGAGAAAGGTCAATAAACCTATAATACGCCGCATGCCGGTTTACGAATACCAGTGCCGTGACTGCGCGCGTCGCTTTTCGCGCTTCTTCTGGCGCATGGGCGATGCCGAAGGGACCAAGTGCCGTTGCGGCAGCACCAATCTTGAACAGTTAGTTTCGCGTGTCGCCATGATGCGGTCTGAAGAAAGCCGTTTGGAAAGCATGGCCGACCCCGACAAGTGGGGCGATATCGACGAAAACGACCCGAAATCGATGGCGCGAATGATGCGCAAAATGGGCGGCGAACTGGGCGAAGACCTCGGCCCGGAATTCAACGAAGTTGTCGACCGTCTGGAAGCCGGCGAAAACCCGGAGTCGATCGAAAAATCCCTTGGAGATATGGGTGAAGGCGGAGGCGGCGAAGGCGCAGGCCGCCCCTCAGGCCCCGCCGGTCCCCCCGACTACGACAACTTGTTCTAGTCTGATTGACCGGAGCCGTTCAGAGCCCGGGCCATGAGCGTATTGTCATCCACCTTGAAGCGGCAGTTTTGGCAGAACGGGACATCGTTCGGAAAAGACCTCCGAAAATCCTGAGCCGGCCGACCGCGCCAGAGAAAACGAAACGATCGATCTGCAAAGACGTTCCCCAATATCCGTTCGTGGCCTTCGTCGCATTCGCACATGAGCAGGGTACCGTCGTGGCAGACTGTCGGCCAGTTCCACGGCTTTCGACACAGGTATGGCAGCCGTCGGTATTCAGCCGCGCCCTGCGTGCCCCGGTACTGCAACGAACGCAACTCGTAATTGCGGGGCAGATCGCGATGGGCTGGGTCGGCATGGCCAGTCAGGTAGAGGCTCTTAAGAGTGAAAACGTCTGCTCCTACCGCCCGTGCGAGGGAAGCGATCTCCTCAATCTCGGCCTCGTTTGTCCTGGTCGCAATCGCACGAACAGTGATCACTGGGTTATGGAGTTTCAGCTTGCGCTTGATTTTCGCCGCCGTTTTCGTAAAGTCTTTGAGCTTCTCTAGATTGCCGCCTTTACGGAAATAGCTGTACGTTTCCGGGGTTGCGCCGTCAGTCGATATGATCAGGTGGTCAAGGCCTGCCTCAAAGAGGCCGGTCAAATCGACCACCTGTGGGTCGAACTGGGCGTTGGTGCTAAGCAGGGTCAAGATGTTGTACCGATGGGCCATCGCGACCATTTCAATGAGGCGAGGATGGAGAAAAGGCTCTCCAAATCGCCATAGGGCCGTGGCGAGCAGATAGGGACCTACTTCTTGCATCAGCTTCTCGTAGCCGGCCCATTGCATCGGTCGTCCCGGTTTCTGTGCAACGCCTTCGCGCGGGCATAGGGGGCAATCGAGTTGACAGGCGAGCGTTGGCTCGAGCTCCAAACCGGTCGGATAAGACAATGGTCTCGTCAAACGCAGACGCGCTTCCATTCGACCAAGGAGCAGATTGAAGATCTGAGTCCGGCTCAATTTCTCCCGCGGGAATATGATCCCATCGGATTTGAAATCCAGGCGGCGGTTCAGCAGTAGCCCCGAAAGCCGTCTGACTTGTCTTGCACCCATGCAGGCACATCCTACACTGTTTTATAATCCGCGGTTGAATCAACAATGCGGTCATTCCCACTTGTTACGGTCATCATTCCGACTTACAACAGCAGCGGAACTCTGCGGCTCTCCCTGGAATCAGTTCTGCTTCAGGATTTTGCCGAGTTCGAGGTATGGGTGGTGGGGGACGGGTGTTCGGACGACACCGCCAGTGTGGTCGAGTCATTCGCGGACAAGAGGATCCACTGGACAAATCTTCCGGATAATTCCGGTTCGCCAAGTGCCCCTCGAAACGAAGGCTTGCGACACGCGACCGGCGAGTTGATAGCCTACCTGGGTCACGATGACCTCTGGTTCCCCTGGCACCTTTCGGAATTGACTGGCTGCCTGCAGTCCGGCAACCGAGCGGAATTCGCCTATTCGCTGGGGGTTCTACTGGCACCCACCGGGGCAACCGGCTGCTTCGCGCTCCCTGAAGATTTGTCGAAAAGCGGCTACATCTCCCCCTCAAACTGGATGCATAGGAAGTCCCTGATCGACAAGATTGGCCCTTGGGCTCAAAAGGTCAAATTCGGGGATGATCGGGAGTTCCTGCGCCGCGTCTTCACCGCCGGCACGCCCGTCCAATTCAGGCGGCAGCTGACAGTCCTCAAATACCCCGCCGCCGCTTGGCGAATGTACTCCCTGGCCTCCAATTACCCCCAATCGAATCAGCTCAATGCCATTCGACGAGACCCGGAAACGCTTCGTCTCAACCTGCTGCTGGAAATTGCCGGTCGCATGGTGGGTGGTCCTTCGTCCCCGCCGACGCACCACCTGATTCCCCTGCCGAGGTGGGTGCGAAAACTGCTTCCCGGCCTGCTCGACTGGTACGGCCGTGACCGTTGGCCGATTGATACGTTTGAGCATTGGCGTTGGCGCCGGCTGACCGGGCTGGCGGACAAGAGAGACAAGTAGGGCTGCAGTTACGTGAGATGCTCACCACTCGCGGAGGAGGTATCCCCTGGGAATGCAGGCGAGACGCCTGGCGAGAAAGATCAGGCCGGACCTACATTGACGCTTTCTTACAGAATGTACGGAAAAAGGAAACCCTGGGCTGAAAACTTCTCCCATTCGGCGCTTGCTGCCGGGTCGCCCTGGTGGAGCAACTCAATAAAGTCATTGTACAGGAGACTACGGTGCCTGCTGCCGAGCGGTGCATAATCCAGACTGCGTCTCGACCTGATTGACTCCTGGCGCTCTTCTCCCCGCAGGAACCCCTCCACCGGCGTTGCGCGCAGATCGCAGATCACGTGCTCCGGCTGGTACTTGACCTCGGGACCCAGGTAGTTCCTGCCATCTGCACCGATAACAAGGAGGAAATGAGCCGCATGATAGCTGTCGAAGTGTAAAGGTGACGGCTGATACCGGGATGGAAAGAAGAAGATGCGGAAATCGGGGGGAGCCGCGGCCTGCAGTCTCAGAATTTCGGCTGTTACCCCGTCCTGCTCGGCCAGTTCTGGACTGCCCAATCCCCATTTCGTGCAAAGAGGGTGAAAGTAGAGCCAGTGGGCTCCCGCCGACCGCACCATTTCAGCCAGTTCGGCCAGCCTGTCTAAACGGTGATTTGAGGTGAGCGCGCTTACTCCGATGCGCAGTTGGCTGTCCCGGTCGGCTCGCTTTCGCAGCCGCTCTATCCGTTTTAGTGTCGCATCCGTCCAACGCGAACAACCTCTCTCCCACTCGTAAATCGATAAACGTATCGTCGTGACATGCTGCAGTAAAGCATCCGCCACGACTGGATCATCTAGCTGGCTGCCGTTCGTGACGACAGCAATTTCACGGAAGCCGCGCCTTCTAGCCAGGCGAAGCGCGTCCGAAAACAGGGGAGCGACCGTCGGTTCCCCGCCGGTGAGTAACAAGCCTGGTGTCCGACCTTGGAGAAACCCGAAAAGCCGGTCGAGAAAAGGCAGATCCAAAGCGTGATAAGACGTCGCCGCCGAGCTCGGGCACTCCGGGCAACTCCGAGTGCACTGGCTCGTGAGATCCAGCTCCAGGGTCGTAGGAAAGACCGCTTCGCCGGATAGGTAGGCTGTCAACCGCTCTCGGTCGTTTCCGATCTTGTAGGTCGAGGCGAGCTCCAAACGCCGCTCCCAGGCGTCGCCCCACTTGAGGAGGCGGCCCTCTTCTCGAGTGGTTAATTCCCGATAGAACATGGTGCGCGACATTCTAGTCTCAACGGACAAATCGAACTAACAAAAAAAGTTCAGGTCTGAAGCGAAGATCGAACCGGCAACCATTGGCAATTCCCATTTCCGCAATTCTTGCTGTTCTCTTGCGTTAAACTTCTCTGGAACAGGGCGAGAGCCGCAGCGAAACGGCCAGCGTTCCCACCCGGCCGGCTACCGGTTTACCGTTCGTGCTCGCACGAGCAGATGGAACCAGAGAAGACATGCGCCTAAAGTGGCGCCATCCAGCAGCAGCGTGTGTCCTACCAGGGCGTGCCAAAGGACTCCAAAGACACAGATCAACAGCCAAGAGAGAGCCGGGAACTTCAAATCGCTTAGTTCTTTCGAGGCGGCGACGGCGACGGCCAAGGGTAGGATCAAGACCGCGTAGTGATGATACCAGGTTGCTCGGTTCACAAGAAGGACCGCCGTCATGACGAGGCCCAACTGTAAGTCCGACCAACCGGCCGGATGGAGCGGAGGCCAGCATCTGCCGATGGTGATTGCGGCGATGACAGCACTGAGTATCCATGCTGTCATCAGAGCGAGGCTTCGGTCGTCAGCCACGGACCATCCGAAGTGGTGTTGCGTCAGCCACCTCTCCGCCAGGCCGAATAACGACTGGGCGGGCGGGTAACCGCTTGTCAGGGAAAGACCGGGGTCGTCTCCTATCGCGGCGATAACCGAATGCAGGCTGACTGCGCCAAAGGCCCAGACTGTGGGTACCAGCACCAGGAACAGTACCACGCTTGCGGTGAGGGCCAGCCGCCATCTCGCCCTGAATATCGCGTATGCCAGGAAGCCAACCGCCAAGGGCTTGATCAGAAGACTGATCCCAAGGAAGAACCCGGCGACCGAATCCCGGCCGCGGGTGATGAGGACCAGAGCGGCGCAGGCAGGAAGAACCGCCAGGGCGTTGGCCTGCCCAGCGTAGACTCCCACGAG
>RPQK01000537.1 GCA_003819755.1 Acidobacteriota bacterium
CATTTACTTTTTTGCCCGGTGGCCAGGGCGAAGTCATTACAACCAGCCGCGGTGAATGGGGCTTTTATTGTGGCCGGACTCTCCAGAGTCCGGCAGCCGGGCTGGGAGCCCGGCGAAAACGACGGTTGCAGCTCGCCGGTTCAGGCCGACCCCGGGGGTCGGCTGCCGGACTCTGGAGAGTCCGGCCACAATAAAAGCCCCGTTCACCGCGGCTGGTTGTACTGACTTCGGAAAAAGTAAATGAAAATGGCATTGGGCGAGACGCCTGCGCTCCCAGGGGGGACGCCAGTCTGTCAGTTTGTCAGTCTGTCAGTTTGTCAGTCTGTCAGTTTGTCAGTCTGTCAGTCTGTCAGTTCGGTCAGAGAAGCGTCCCGCTCAGGATCAGCGCGGCAATCGTGAAGTAGATGACCAACCCGCTGACGTCGACCAAGGTGGCCACGAAGGGAGCCGATGACGCCGCCGGGTCAAATCCTAGACGGCGCATGACGAACGGGAGCATCGATCCCGCCATCGTTCCCCAGAGCACAACACCTACCAGCGAGAAGGCAACCGTCATCGCCACCAGGAACCAATGTTCACCGTATAGGTTGGTCACCACCGACCACAGAGTGATGCGGAGGAAGCCGATGGACCCAAGGATAGCCCCCAGGGCGAGGCCCGAAAAGAACTCCCGTCGAACCACACGCCACCAATCGTGCAAGCTGATCTCACCGAGAGCCAGCGCGCGAATGACCAAGGTGGAGGCCTGGGAACCCGAGTTTCCGCCGCTGGAGATGATGAGAGGCACGAAGAGTGCGAGCACGACGGCCCGCTGAATCTCCTCTTCGAAGTAGCCCATGGCCGTGGCGGTGAACATTTCACCAAGAAAAAGTGCAGCCAGCCACGTCGCCCGTTTCCTAACCATCCGGTGAAGCGGCGTATCCATGTAGGGTTCGTCCAAGGCTTCCGTTCCGCCGATCTTTTGGATATCTTCGGTGGCCTCATCCTGGGCGACGTCCAACACATCGTCGATGGTGACGATTCCGATCAGTACTCCGCCGGAATCAGTCACCGGTAGCGCATAACGATCCTCGTTTCTGAATACCTGGATCGCTGTTTCCTGGTCATCGGTGGCCTTGAGCGCGACAAAGCGGTGGTCCAGCAACTCGGCGATCTTCGCCTTCGGCGGCGCCAGAAGCACCTTCCGTATGCGGATGTCATCAATCAACACGTTGTTTTCATCGATGACGTAGATCAAGCTAAGCGTTTCGCTGTCCCGCCCGTGAATACGGATGTGTTGAATCACCAGTTCGACCGTCCATTCCGGCCGAACACGCACGTAATCGGGAGTCATAAGACGCCCGATGCTTCCCTCCGGATACCCAAGGAGCGAGACAGCGATTGCTCGCTCGGAGGGACTGAGAAGGGCAAGCATCTGCTGTGTGACCTTAGCCGGCAGCTCATCGAAAAGCGCGGTCCGGTCGTCCGGCGCCATTTCGTTCAGGATCGCGGTCAACTCCTCTTTCGCCATGGCCTTCAGGAGAGGCTCCTGGGCCTCCACCGGAAAGTACTCGAAGACCTCCGCGGCCAGCTTGCGTGGCAGTAACCGAAACACCAGGGCTCTCTCGTCGACAGGCAGATCCTCGAGCAGCTTGGCGATTCCGCTGGGGGCCCAGTGTTCCAGGGTATGGCGCAGTCTCCCAAAGTCTCGAGCTGCGACTATCGCGTGAACATCCGGGGGCGAAAAAGTTTCTGGCATTGTTCGGTAATCCCCATGGTAGCAGGAAGGCAAACGCGGCGCTTGAAATGCGGTCCTGCGGCCAATTGCCCTGCCTTTCTGGTCGCCTCCAGCAGTCCTTCACAGTTGCCCTGACCTTTTTCACGCGAGTTATGCTCTAATACCGCCGGGAGGTGGTGCGTCCGCCCGGGGCTCTTCGAGCAACCGGCCTTCGAACGCCCCTCTTCCACTTGGGGGTTGACAACCCGCCTTGTCTAATCGGAAAGTCAGACTTCGGGCGGAGATTGTGACATCGACAAAACACGGTGCGTTTTCTCCTTCACCGTGCTCAGGCCGCTCATTCGGAGGCATCAGTGCACTTACATTGGATCGATATCGCCATAATCGTCGCGTACCTCCTGACCTCGGTCTTCGTCGGCTACTGGGTCTCTAAGCGGGCATCACGCGACATCAAATCTTACTTCCTTGGCGGCAACGTCATGCCCTGGTACGTGCTGGGCGTCTCGGACGCTTCCGGAATGTTCGACATAGCGGGCACCATGTGGCTCGTCTACATCATGTTCGTCTACGGCTTAAAGAGCATCTGGATTCCCTGGCTTTGGCCGGTCTTCAACCAGGTTTTTCTGATGGTCTTCCTGTCGAGTTGGCTGCGGCGTTCCAACGCCATGACGGGTGCCGAGTGGATCGAGACGCGCTTCGGAAAGGGCAAGGGGGCACGGCTTTCGCATCTCATCGTTGTCATCTTCGCCCTCGTGAGCGTGGTCGGTTTCCTGTCGTACGCATTCAAAGGCATCGGCAAATTCGCCACCGATTTTCTGCCCTGGGATCTGAGCGCCAATGAGTACGCGCTCATCCTGATGGCCATAACCACGTTTTACGTCGTCAAGGGCGGAATGTTCAGCGTGGTGGTGACCGAAGTCATTCAGTTCTGCATCCTGGCTACTTCTTCCATAGTCCTTGGCATCATTGCGATGTCACGGGTCTCCCCCGAGATGCTTGAGCGGGTGGTCCCCGCGGGCTGGGCCAATCCGTTCTTCGGCTGGCGCCTGGATCTCGACTGGTCGGCACTCATACCGTCGGTCACCAACAAGATCGGCGAAGATGGGTACGGTCTCTTTGGCATTTTCTTCATGATGCTCCTGTTCAAGGGCTTCCTCGTCAGCGCGGCCGGCCCGGCGCCGAACTATGACATGCAGCGCATCCTGTCGACGCGTAGTCCCAAAGAAGCGTCGCTGATGAACATGTGGGTCAACTGCGTGTTGGTCTTCCCCCGCTACTTCATGATCACCGGGTTGACGATTCTAGCGCTTGTCTTTTACAGCGAGACAATACGCGGCATGGGCAAGAACATCGATTTCGAGATGATCCTGCCCTACGCTCTCGATCGCTTCGTCCCCGCAGGCCTTCTCGGTCTGCTGGTAGCCGGCCTGCTGGCCGCTTTTATGTCGAACTTCGCGGCCACCGTGAACGCGGCACCGCCCTACATCGTCAACGACATCTACAAGCGGTTCATCAATCCGCACGCCAGCCAGAAAACGTACGTGCGGCTGAGCTACGTGGCGTCGCTCGCGGTCGTCATCGCCGGCATCTCGGTGGGCTGGTTCGTCGATTCCATTGACTCGGTAATCAAATGGATCGTCTCCGCCCTATGGGGCGGCTACACCGCCTCCAACGTGCTCAAATGGTACTGGTGGCGGTTCAACGGCTATGGTTATTTCTGGGGGATGGTGACCGGCATCGCCTCGTCACTGGTGCTCGCAGCGCTCCAACTCCCCGCGCTCAACTGGTTCCCCGCGATATTGGGGCTCTCTTTAGTCGGGTGCGTCGTCGGCACTCTGCTCACCCCGGCTGAGGACGACGAGGTGCTGAAATCCTTCTACCGGCGAGTGCGCCCCTGGGGATTCTGGGGACCGATCCTGGAGAAGGTTCGGCGGGAAGACCCGGCCTTTCAGCCGAACAGGGATTTCTGGCGCGATATGTTCAACATCGCGGTCGGAATCTGCTGGCAGACGAGCCTGGTGGCCCTCCCGGTGTTTATCGTCATCCGAAAATTTCAGGGGGCGCTAATTGCCGCCGGCATCGTTGCCGTAACCGCCGTAATCCTGAAGTTCACCTGGTACGACAACCTTGAGCGCCGGGAGGTTCAGGCGCGAACGGGCGCGACGGTCCCCGAATCGGGCAAGATGGCACCAACGGCCCCCTAGGAGAACCGCCAATACCCCGACACCGTTCACCTAAGGCATTTGCCCTCCAGCAGGGGCGCATGTCTTTAGCAATCGGCGGTTCTGGAATTCCATCAGGACGGGGTGGAATCTATGGGCTTAAACGCGCCTCAGCGGGATGGTCACCGAAAGGCAACTCAGCATGGTCGCTCGATTTTCTTCACGACGGCTGCGGGGGCAAGAAGCGTCACGCATGTGCCTTGGCCTGGGGCGCTTTTGAACTGAACTTCCCCGCCAATCGAACGGAGGCGCTCTCTCACGCTGAGCAGCCCAAAGCCGTCTGTTCGTCCGTCTCGGATGGCGACCGGGTCAAAGCCCACTCCCTGATCTTCCACGGTAAGTTGAAGTCGCTTGTCGTTCTCGCTGAGCGTTACTAGGGCTTCGCTCACTCCCGCGTGCTTCACAACGTTGAACAGGAGCTCGCGGGTCGCACTGAAGAGCACAACAGCCGTTTCCTGGTTCTCGGGCGTTACGTCCGTGGTTGCTTCGACCCTGACACGCAGCCGGTGTTTTTCCTCGACCCAGTGCGCCAATTGTTTGAGCCCCGGGAGTAGCCCGCTCTGATACAGGACCGGTGGCGTAAGCTCAGCCGTGAGCGATCTCGACTGCCCGATGGACTCATCGATCAGGCGGCACGCCTTCTCCAGCAACTCGCGCAATCCAGGCTCCTGAACGGCAGACTGGGTAAGGGCGACCTGCATCTTGGTAGCAACCAGGAGCTGTTGGAGATCGTCGTGCAGCCACTGCGCGAGTCGGCGCTGTTCACGCTCTTCGGTGCGCGCCAATTCGGCAGCCAAGGCTCTGAGCTCCTCGGCTCGCCGCTCCGCTTCTGCCGTACGCTCCTCGACTCGCTGCTCCAGGGTTTGGTTGATTTCCTTTAACTCTTCGGCTTGCCTGCGCTCGTGCGCACGGGCCAATAGCTGCAGTCGGGCTAGAAAGCTCACTCCCACACCCCCTGCCATGAAGATGACCATGCGAATCCAGTCCACAAGGTTCGCACCGATTGGGTGATCAGGAGTAGGGTCGAACCAGAGCGCGTAGCACAAGGTGGAGCCGAGAGTCGCTATGAAGCCCGGTCCAAAGCCTCCAAACATAGCCGCCGCTACGACTGCAGGGTAGAACGCCAGGAAAGGGGTTCCTTCAAGCACGCCTGGTATCGCGGTGCGCAGCGCGACAGCAGCGCCGACAAAGGCAACCGCCAAGGCATAGCGGAGGGCTCTCTGCGTGCCCCCTCCCTGCCGTATGCCCACTTCGTTGGTCCCCACGATTACCTCCTTGTCCGTTCGCTCATTCCAACCTGATTTTGAGCCTGTCGTCTGTTGACCATCAATCTAATACGAGCGATTCGGCTCCGTGGTAAACGCATCTGCGCTGTTGTTCCCCTGCTTACCACGGGCTTAAGGGCCGGACTCCAAGTATCGTTTCTTCTCGTCCGCCTCCTATTCGCCGCTTCCGCTTTGAATCATCGCACAAATCGGTCCAATCACCTAAAACCAGTTCGCGCCAGTAGGTTTGGGGCTGAAGATACCGTGCGTTAGGGCCAGGACTCCGGCCTCCCCTCCCATAGGCGCCTCGAGCATGGACGCCGGACCACGTGGAATGCGGCGGCAGAGGCTGGACTTTATACACATCTTGGAACCAGCCGGATCAAACGGAGCCGCAAGCGCAGCGCTTTTTGCGGAGCGCGTCGGACGCGTGC
>RPQK01000538.1 GCA_003819755.1 Acidobacteriota bacterium
AAGAGCTCGAGTAAGTGTAGGCGATACCGAATGCGAGGCCTTGTTCGAAACGACGGTTCAGCTCCATCTGCAACCCGTTGTATTCTGAACGGCCGGCGTTTTCGGCCATTGGGATCTGCGCAAAACCCTTGAAAGGGCGCAGAACATTGGT
Source organism: Acidobacteriota bacterium (assembly GCA_003819755.1). Classification (GTDB taxonomy): domain Bacteria; phylum Acidobacteriota; class UBA6911; order RPQK01; family RPQK01; genus RPQK01. The sequence goes on from RPQK01000538.1 coordinate 152, forward strand.
GTTTATCCCGGCGTTTTCCGGTAGGTACAGGGTGCCGACCGGCAGGGTATTCAGGTTGCGTTCCCGCTCCAGATACAGCCCCACACGGCCCACATAGCCGATAGATGCCGTTGTGTTGAAAGGCAGCAAACGCTCGTAATACACGTTCCACATGTACGACTGCGGGATCTTGAAGGTCGGATCCATCGTCATGAAGAACTGTGGGAACGTCGATGGCTGCCCGCCGGCGGGATTGTCTGCCTGCCCGGTTGCAATCGAGACCATGGGCTGGAAAGGCGGGTTACCGCCCAGGAACACGTTGTCGGATACACCCGGCCGGGAGAAGAACCTTCCGGCGCCCGCCCGGATAACGTCGCGATCGCTAAGCTGGTACGCGAAACCCAGTCGAGGCTGGAAGTTGCCCCACTGCCTCTCAGCAACGAGATCTTCGCCCGAGAAGAGCCGGTCAAACTCGCCGGTGTCGGCAATAGCGACCCGCCCGCTGGCCGCTTCCGGCCATCCATCACCAGGAATCACCACGCCGTTGTACCGATCCCCGCTCAGGATGAACCCGGTCGTCGGATCCTGGACGACAGCGTTGGCAGGATTGTACCTGCTCGGATCAAAGACAGCGATATTGCCCCAGAGGCTGTTGTAGTAAGGAGTCACGTAAGTCCAGCGGAGGCCGATCTCCGCCGTCAGTCTCTGCGTCGCTTTCCAGCTGTCCTGGGCGTACCACTCGAACATGTTGCTCCGATACGGCGTGTAGGCACGAGGCCCGATCTCCGCATAGGAGGTGAACAGGCCCATTGCCGTATTAGCGATGCCCAGCCCGGTGGTGGGAGCCCCGGCGCGGGTGTCATCGAAGACGAAACGCCCGTTCTGGTTATTCGTTCCACCAGGGACGCCGGTCACGTTGATCTGGTCGAAGTCGTTCTGCCCGGCGCGTTCGTAGAGAGCGCCGAACTTCAACGAATGCGTCCCGAGGATCTTCGTGAAGTTGTCGGACAGGCCGTAGACAGGGCCGGATGAGAAGGCTGGGTACGGGCCGCCGTCGAGCTCCTGGAAGTCCGAGATGGCGATCGTCGGTATCTTGTCGGGAATTTCCTTGCGCTCCGGGAAGAGGTAAGGGTAGTCGATTCCGTACCTGCTCCGCTCGAACCGCCCGCCTTCACGGAAGATACCGATGTGGACGACATCCACGCTAGCCGTCGCCATCAGTTCGTTGATCGAGGTGGGGCTGAGCGCCCACAGATGGCTGACCGATCCCGTCCGGTTGGGCCGGTCCCAGTCGGTGACGGCCCGATCAAGGCCGCCTCGGAAGGCGTCGACCGAGGTCCAGTTATACATGGCGCCGCGGAACTTCAGCGAGTGCTTCTCGTTCGCCACGTAATCGAGCGAAAGCGTATCTTTGCGCTGATTCTCGGGCTGGGGCCGGGTCTGAATGAAGTTGTTGCGGCCCTGCAGGAACCCCGGTGTCGGCTCCGGATAGGCATTCAGGAAACCGAGCCCGTTCGAACTCAGCCGTTCAGCCGGGATTACGTTGTTCGGGAAGGGTTGCCCCGTGACCGGGTCGTTGATGGTGACCGCCTTTGCAAGGAACGGGTTGGCGGGATCGAGCAACTCCGAGAAGTTCCCTTGACGCATTAGCAGGCTCGGAACAGTGACGATGGACGTCACTTCGCGCCGGCGCCTCACCCATTCCTGGCTCCACAGGAAAAACAGCTTGTCGCGGTTGGTGTTGAACACACCCGGTATATAAACGGGCCCATTTACCACATAACCGAACTGGTTGAACCGGCTCGCCTCGCGCGGAAGACCAGCCCGGTTGCGAGACCAGCTGTTCGCGTCCAGTTTGTCGTTACGCAAGTACTCATAGACGGAGCCGTGGAAATTCTGGCCTCCGCCCTTCGAAATAATCCGGATCTGACCCCCCGCAGAACGTCCGTATTCGGCGTTATAGTTCGCGGTCAGTATCTGCACTTCCTGCACGGTATCGAGATCAGCCGTGCCAACGCTGGTTCCGTTCGCGCGTGTTCGAATGCCGACCGCCCCGTCGAACGTGATCAGCATGTCCTGGGTGCGGGCGCCGTTGATGGAAAGGCCTCCCGAGGTCAGGCCGAAGCTAAACCCCGTCAGAGCGCCCCCGCGCACTCCCGGCTTGAGCAAAGCCAGGAAAAGCGGGTTGCGGCCATTAAGCGACATCTTCTCGATCTGTTTGCTTTCCACCAGCTTGGCCACCATCGAGCTGTCCGATTGAATCTGCGTGGGGGACGCGACAACCGAAATCGTCTCCTCGACGCCCCCTACATCCAAAGCGGCGTCGACTCGCTGGTTGACGCTCGCATCCAGCTTATTTCGGGTCTTCACAAACTTCTTGAACCCTGCCATTTCCACCGTAATCGTGTAATAGCCCGGTGGCAGGCTCGCCACGACGTAGTAACCCTCGTCGGTGGTCACAGTTTTTCGCTCGAGCTGGGTGCTCTCATTCGTGATTGTCACCCCGGCGCCCGGTACCGCCGAATTGGTGGCATCGCGGACAAAGCCCGAAAGCTGAGCCGTATCGGATTGACCGAACGCAGGGATTGCCAGAAGGAGGGACAAGGCTACCATCAGCCCGGTCCTGTAACCGAACAAACCTGACTGCATGTGTTTAACTCCTTGGGATGCCGGAGACGAGCGTAAGCAGAACCCGGTCGGATGAAGGAAAAGCCCCCGACGGCATATGAACGCCCTTCGGCCGGATCTCTCTGCCCCTCGTTTTGGAGCCTGTTTGTTTACATCTTATGTCATTAGTTGACTCACGTGCAATCCGCGGCAACTTGAAAGGACCCCAAAGACCTCAAGGACATCAAGGAAAAGGAGAAATATAAGGTCCTTCATGGTCCTTGCTGTCCTTGAGGTCTTTGAGGTCCTTTTTTTACCCCGACACCCTGTTGCCTTCCTGCCTCTTAGGCTGTAGTCTTGTCGGCCGACCGCCATTCACAGACGACAGAGGGGAGAGCTGACCATGCCAAGACGCGCCGACGTTCGTAAAGTGCTGATCATCGGGTCCGGTCCTATCGTGATCGGGCAGGCTTGCGAGTTCGACTATTCGGGAACACAGGCCTGTAAGGCCCTGCGGAAACTGGGGTATGAGATTCTGCTCGTAAACTCCAACCCGGCGACGATCATGACGGACCCCGGAATGGCCGATGCGACTTACATCGAACCGCTGACGCTTGAAGCCCTCTCGGAGATCATTCGCAAGGAGCGGCCTGACGCGCTCCTCCCCAACCTCGGCGGCCAGTCGGGGCTCAACCTGTCGTCGGAGCTGGCACGGTCCGGCATCCTTGACGAGTTGGGCGTCAAAGTCATCGGCGTGAACGTGGATGCCATCGAGCGCGGCGAAGACCGGCAGGCGTTCAAGGACACTATGGCCAAGCTCGGGCTCGAGGTGCCGCGAAGCGAAATCGCGCACAGCTTCAAGGACGCTGAGGCCGTGGCAGAAAAGCTCGGCTTCCCCCTGGTCATTCGACCGGCGTACACACTCGGCGGCACAGGCGGAGGGATTGTCTACAACACCGAAGAACTGGAGACGATCGTAAGCCGCGGCCTTTCCGCCAGCCTCGTCGGACAGGTGCTCGTCGAAGAATCGGTTCTGGGCTGGGAAGAGCTCGAGCTTGAAGTCGTCCGCGACGCCAAGAACCAGATGATTACCGTCTGTTTCATCGAAAACGTGGACCCGATGGGGATCCATACCGGCGACTCCTACTGCACCGCGCCCATGTTGACGATTGCTCCCGAGCTGCAGGCCAGGCTCCAGCGCGATTCTTACCGGATTGTCGAGGCCATCGAAGTCATCGGAGGAACAAACATCCAGTTCGCGCACGACCCGAAGACCGGCCGGGTTCTGGTCATCGAAATCAACCCTCGTACTTCGCGCTCCTCCGCTCTCGCCTCCAAGGCCACGGGATTCCCGATCGCCCTGGTTTCCTCGATGCTGGCCGGTGGCCTGACCCTCGATGAAATCCCGTACTGGCGCGACGGGACCTTGGAGAAGTACACGCCTTCGGGCGACTACGTCGTCGTCAAGTTCGCCCGCTGGGCCTTTGAAAAATTCCGTGGAGTCCAGGACAAGCTCGGCACCCAGATGCGCTCGGTCGGCGAGGTGATGAGTATTGGAAAGACGTACAAGGAGGCCTTCCAGAAGGCCATCCGCTCGCTCGAAAACGGGCGGTCGGGGCTCGGTTTCGCCAAGGATTTCTGGACCAGGCCGCTTGATCAGCTGATGGGCATGCTGGCCGAGCCCACCAGTGAGCGCCAGTTCATCATGTACGAGGCGCTGCGGAAGGGCGCCGGCATTTGCGACCTCTACGAGAGGACCAAGATTAAACCGTGGTTCATTCAGCAAATGAGGGAGCTGGTCGATCTCGAGGAAGAACTGCTGAAGTACAAGGGAAAGCTTCCGCCGGACGCTCTGCTGGCACAGGCCAAGAAAGACGGGTTCTCGGACCAGTATCTGGCCAAGATTCTCAAACAGCCCGAGGTTACCGTCAGGTGCGCCCGCACCGCAGCCGGCGTAGTCGAGGGATGGCACCCGGTTCCGGTGAGCGGGGTCGAGAACGCGGCCTACTACTACTCGACTTACAACCAGCCGGATGTGTTGGCCCCCGCGACAGGGCGCAAGGTGATGGTGCTCGGCGGCGGCCCGAACCGCATCGGCCAGGGAATCGAATTCGACTACTGCTGCGTTCATGCCGCGTTCGCATTGAGGGACGAGGGGTACACCTCGATCATGGTCAACTGCAACCCGGAAACGGTGTCAACCGACTACGACACGTCAGACAAGCTGTACTTCGAGCCCCTCACCGTCGAAGATGTGCTGGCAATTTACGAAAAGGAGAAACCCGAGGGAGTCATCGTGCAGTTCGGCGGCCAGACGCCTCTGAACCTTGCCGGGGACCTGGCTGCTGCCGGCGTGAAAATCCTCGGTACCAGCCCGGAGACCATTGACCTGGCCGAAGACCGGGACCGCTTCCGGCAAATCATGCGAGACCTGGGAATTCCTCAGCCGGCCTCCGGCATGGCCGCGAATCTCCCCGAAGCCCTGGCTGTCGCCGCTGAAATCGGATATCCGTTGATTGTCCGCCCCTCATACGTGCTCGGCGGCCGGGGCATGGAGATCGTTCACGACGAAGAGATGCTCAGGGAGTATGTGGCGGCGGCCGTGGAGATTTCCCCGACGCGACCGATCCTGATCGAGCAGTTCCTCGAAAATGCGATCGAGGCGGAAGCCGATGCCATCGCCGACGGCACGGATGCTTTTGTTCCGGCCGTCATGGAGCATATCGAGCCGGCCGGAGTCCATTCCGGCGATTCGGCCTGTGTAATTCCCCCCGTCACCATTCCGAAACGACACGTTGACACGATCATCGAGTACACCAAGCTGATAGCCGTTAAGTTCAATGTCGTCGGCTTGATGAACATCCAATAT
>RPQK01000539.1 GCA_003819755.1 Acidobacteriota bacterium
AGGAGTCAGGAGTCAGAAGTCAGGAGTCAGAAGTCAGGAGTCAGAAGTCAGGAGTCAGAAGTCAGGAATCCTAAGTCAGAATGGGACGTCAGGAATCTTGGTCGTTCTTCTGACTTCTGACTTCTGACTCCTGACTTCTGACTTCTGACTTCTGACTCCTGCCTTCTGACTCCTGCCTTTTCAATTGGCAAACGGCCATTCCTTCTGCTTCGCCGCCATGATGAGGTAAACCACAAGTCCGGCTACGAGGGTCAGGAGCCCGAACCCGATGAAGTAAACGCCCAGCGTCGAGAAGACGTAGAGGTAGCCAACGAGCGAGATGAGGGCCGGCAGAGGATAGAGCCACATTTTGAACGGCCTGTGAATATCGGGCCGGCGGGCTCGGATAAGAAAGACGGCGACAACCTGTGCCGTAAACTGGATCAGGATCCGTGCGGCCATAAGGGCCAGAATCACGTCTCCGAGGCTGAAGAAACTGGCGACAATAGCCGCGGCGCCGATCAGGAGAAGCGAGCGGTGCGGGAATTCCTTGGTGGGATGCAGCGCCGCGATCCAACGGAAGAAGATCCCATCTTGAGCGGCCGCGTACGGGACCCTGGAATAGCCGAGAAGCAGGGCATAGATCGAGGCGAAAGCGGTAACAATGATCATGCCAGCCAACAGTTGTCCGGCCCAGGGACCGTAAACGCGCTCCATGAAGAGGGCACCGAGAAACTCGGACTTCATCGCCTCCCGCCAAGGAACCACACCAATAAAAACAAAAGAGATGAGGACATCGATCACCGTTACGGCCAGCACTGAGAGAACGACCGCGCGGGGAATCGTCCGGCCGGGGTCTTTCACCTCTCCACCCAGATAGCAGACCTGATAGTAGCCCAAGAACAGGTACAGGACGTTCGCAGTTCCCTCCCCCAACCCCTTTAAAAACTTCAAATCAATCCTGAAAGCATCGGCAGGGATGTCGAAAGCGATCTTCGGATCGAACGCGAAGATGCCGGTCAGAATCACCCAACCGGTCGTGATAATCATGACGATCCAGAGACCAAGCATGATTTTCGCAATGTCCGTAATTTTGCGGTAGAGAGCGATAATCAGAACGACACCAATGGCTGCGGCTGCAAGCTGCATCTGAAACGCAGTCATCGAGGGCCAGAAGACCTTCAGATATTGAACGAGACCGATGTTGCCAGTCGCGATCTCGAGCGGGCCGGCGAAAAGGATCTGCCAGACGAAGAGGAAAGCCAGCATCCGTCCGAGCTTGTTCGGGCCAAATCCCTCACGGAGAAACACATAGGTTCCGCCGGAAGCCGGGAGGGCGGCGCCCAATTCGGAAACGACTAAACCGTCCGCGAGCGCGATCAGCATGCCGAGCACCCAAGCCAGATAGGAGTGCGGCCCGCCGAGAGTGACCAGGATCAACGGAATCGTGATGAAAGGGCCGATCCCCACCATGTTCGACATGTTGATGCTGGTCGCGTTGAGGAGTCCGAGACGCCTGTGCAGAGTTGGACCGGATTCGCTTGACATTGAACCGGATTGTAACAGCGAAGGGGCGGGAGGGAAAGGCTAAGAAGCTGACAGCTGACAGCTGACGGCTGAACAGCGTTCAGCCGTCAGCCGTCAGCGGTCAGCCGGGCGTTACCGCCTCATGAAGTCTTCCATCGTGAGCTTCTCTTGCTTCGTGTAACCTGCAGGCACCGCGTAGGTTCCCGGAGGGGCAGGTTTCGTCGTGATCTCAGTCACGGTGCTGGACGCCTTCATCTCGGATCCCATGATGTCCATCGAGACATCGGCCTTCACCTGAAACCCCTTGATTTTCTTGAATTCTGCGACAGCGACGTCGTTCAGCCGCATGCTGGCCTTCATCGCCTGGCTGCTCAGTTTCTCGTGAACCTGCGCCCAGTCAAACGGGACGTCAGTCGTGGCCCAGACGGCCATCTTCATCTTCATCATTCCCATGTCGATGAGAATGTCGTAACCGTCGCATTTCCATTGGCCGACCTGCTGGGTGGTCCCGGTCGGGGTCACCGTCACCTTGGTGGCTCCCATCATTTGCGCAAACTGCGGGGGAAGATACTTACTCATGTCGAGTGGCAGAGCCATCTCCAGGTAGGTCTTCCTGGTGTGGTTGATCATGTCGACCACGTTGCGGGTGGCGTCGACGACGACGGTCATTTCCTTTGCGACCGTCGCCATCTGGTCCTGGCCGATCCAGATTTCCTGGTTATCGTCCTTGGCCGGCTGGGTCTGGCCCATTGCCGTGAACGCATCGTTATGTAACGTCTGGCGGATAAGAGTGTCGGCATTGGCGAAAACCCCGGCAAACAGGGCGATCAAAAGCAATGATAAGACCTTTTTCATAGCACCTCCGTTTTCCAATCGAAGGATGATACTCCAAATAGCAGCCCGGCGCTAACAGCCCCGTTCGGAAAACCTGCGGCGGGCCGGGCTTCCCACTTCTCCGTTTTCAAACCGATCGAGTATGATTGAAGCACAGGCTTCATGCCCCACGCACCCGTTCGCTCCGCATAGGAAGGGCAGTCATGGACAGAAGTACCAGGGATCTGAAACGCTTGGTGGTCCGTTGCGACGGCCAGGAAGTCGGCAAGGTCGACGATCTGTGGTTCGATGACGAGAAGTGGATGACTCGCTACCTCGTACTGCGCACCGGGACCTGGTTGATAAGCCGGCAAATCGTTATTCCGCCGGAGACCGTCGCCCGAGTCGATTGGCAGGCGAGGACGGTCGCGATTTCGCTGAACTGTGAGGAGATACGGGAGGCCCCGACAATCGAGTCTGCCAAGCCGTCCGGTAAGCAGGGCGGGGCGAATCCCTTTCGGAGCGCAAACGACGTTATCGGTTGTCGGGTGCATGCGCGAGACGGCGACGTCGGCTACGTCGAGGACCTCGTCATCAGCGACCGCGACTGGGCGGTTGATGCCCTGGTGGTCGACACATCCAAATGGCCGGGCGGTGAGAACCTGGTGGTGTCCCCTTATCGAATCGCCCGGTTCGGATGGGACGAGCGAAAAGCCTACCTCGACATGGATCGGGACGAGATCCTCCGGAGTCCCGAGTTTCATTATTCCGGTTCCCGGCGCTAGCTCGGAGCCGGCGATTAAGGCGAACCGGGCTGGGTTATAATTCTTGTTAACGTCGTCCTTGGTCTTGAATTTCCGATGAACCGGTTGCTCCTCTGGCTGTTCGCCTTGACTCAGGCATTCACGCTCGCCCGCGGATCCGGCGAGCAGATCGAGTTGCGTGACCCTGAAGGCCGCGTAGTGAGTCCCCTGAGAGAAAGCGACGTCCGCGCCAGCGTTTTCATTTTCACGCGCACCGATTGCCCGATATCTAACCGCTATGCGCCCGAACTACGGCGTCTGTATTCCAAGTTCGCCGGCCGTAGGATCGCTTTCTGGTTGGTGTACCCGGGGCATAAGGTATCGCCGGCGGGCATCCAAGCCCACCTGAAGGAGTACGCGTACCCTCTCCCGGCCCTCCAGGATCCCGATCACAGACTCGTCAAACTGACCGGAGTCCGTGTCACTCCTGAAGTTGCTGTTTTCGCCGGAAGTGGAGCCAAGGCACATCTGGTTTACCACGGTCGAATCGACGATCGCTTCGAGGACTTCGGGAAATCACGTCCGACCGCGACCCGGCACGAGCTCGAGGATGTCCTTCAGGCCATCCTGGACGGGAGCCCGATCGCCACGTCCGAGGCCCCAGCGGTCGGCTGCTTCATCGCGGATCTGGAGTAAACCGAGGATGTGGCGGGGAATGGCAGGCGCAGCAATTCTCGTCGGGCTGATGACACTGTTCCTCTTTGCTTTGTCTTGCCGGAATGCAGGGTCTGCCGCGCAGGCGAGCGCGCCTCTAGCATTCTATCCCGATATCGAACCTATTATCTTCGAGAACTGCGCGCAACCTTGCCATCACCCCGGCGGCGCAGGGCCCTTCAGCCTGGCCACGTATGAGGATGTAAGGGCGAGAGCCCGCCAGATCGCGGTCGTGACGGGGAAACGCTACATGCCTCCCTGGCCTCCCGAGCCCCAAAAGCCGCCCTTCCTAGGCGAGCGACGGCTGAGCGGGGACCAGATCGAGCGGCTTAGGCTCTGGGCTGAACAAGGCGCCAGAGAGGGAAAGCGCCCTCAGAACCTGGTACGATCCCTGCCCCCTGAGGGTTGGCAGCTCGGCAAGCCCGACCTCATCCTGAACTTGCCCAAGTCTTTTACGCTGCCGGCTGAGGGAACCGACGTCTTTCGCAATTTCGTCTTCCAGGTTCCGCTCTCGTCACCTCGTTACGTAAGAGCCGTCGAGATCCTCCCTGGAAAGAAGAACGTCGTGCACCACGCGAATCTCCTGATTGACCGCGAGCAATCATCGCGTCGGCTCGACGAGCAAGACCCGGAAGTCGGGTTTCCAGGGATGGATGTCATACTGGAATCCAGCCAATTCGAGCCGGACAGTCACTTCCTTTTCTGGAAGCCCGGCACGCCTCCTTCGGTGGAGCCGGCCGGGATGACATGGCGGCTTGACCCCGGCACGGACTTGATCCTGAACGCCCATCTTCAGCCGTCCGGCAAGCCCGAGATCATCGAGCCGATCCTGGGCATTTACTTCTCAGAAGAGGCCCCGAAGTTCTTCCCCATGCTCCTGCAACTGGAGCATGACGGCGCGCTTGACATTCCCCCCGGCGGGAAGGATTTCGTGGTCACTGACGAGTACCCGGTCCCGGTCGATCTCGATGTGCTCGGAGTCTATCCGCATGCCCATTACCTGGGGAACATCGTCGAGGGGTGGGCAGACCTGCCCGATGGACGCCGCCAGACGCTTATCCGAATTCACAACTGGGATCTGAACTGGCAGGCCGTCTATCGATACCAGGAGCCGGTTTTTCTGCCGCGCGGGTCGGTCATTCGGATGCGCTTTAGTTACGACAACTCAGCGGATAACGTCCGCAACCCCAACCATCCGCCGCAAAGAGTCAAAGCCGGCAACCGGTCATCCGACGAAATGGGGCATCTTTGGCTCCAAGTCCTCCCCAAAGGTGGTGCAGACCAGAGGATAGTGCTTCAGGAAACGCTTATGAGGGCGAGGCTCGGCAAGTACCCGAACGACTTTAGTGCCCACTTCAACCTGGCGTCGGTGCTGCAATCTCGCGGCCGGGCGCGCGAAGCCATCGAGCACTACAGGGCAGCGCTCGCGGTGAGGTCCAACGCCTTGGCGTTGAACAGCCTCGGCACGGCTCTTCAGGAAGTCGACCAGTTCGAGGAGGCGGCCGCCTGTTACCGGAAGGCCCTGAGGTTGAGGCCCGACTATACCGATGCGCACTACAACATCGGCCTCTTGCTCCTGAGAGCACATCAAAGCGAACGGGCAATCGCCCACTTCGAACAGGTCGTGCGGGCTCGTCCATACGACGCCGACGCGCATAACGACTTGGGAAGCGCGTTGTTCATGCAGGGGAGAGTCCAGGAGGCAGCCGTCCATTTCAGGACCGCCCTGCGCATTAACCCCGAGCATCAGAACGCCCGCGACAATCTGCGGCTGGCAGAGCAGCGGGGGCGGTAACGGTTCGGCCATTTACTTTTTGGA
>RPQK01000540.1 GCA_003819755.1 Acidobacteriota bacterium
ACGAAGACGACGGTCTCGGACGGCTGGGCAGGTGAGGAGAAATCGATGACGAGGTGACCGGCCAGAATCCTGTCTCCCGGTCGCAGCTTCGCCGGTCCGGTGATCGGCACGTCGTTGTGGAGTGTGCCGTTCTTGCTTCCCAGGTCGCGTACGACCCAGGTGCCTCCCGATTTTTCGAAAGCCAGGTGATGGCGGGAAAGCGCGGTATCTTCCGGGTAACTAAGGTTTGCCTCCCGGGATCGTCCTAGAGTGATGACCGGAGAGTCCAGTCGGATCTTCTCAGTGACGCCGTCCGGTGTTCGGATGGAGATTTCAGGAGTCATACCAACGACACCCGGGAAGTATTACGGTTAAGAGTACCACGATTTTGAGGGAAGATCTTCGGGGGGCGAAGGACCCCAAGGACAGAATCTTGAATCGTCCTTGAGGTCCTTGAGGTCCTTTGGGCGCCGGGCTCAGTGCGCCGAAGAAATCTGGATGGGCGCACGCGCTGCCGGACGGAGGGTCTCGTGGGGGACAGAAGTCAAAAGCACGACAGTCAGACTGTAAGACCCGTCGGGCAGTGGTTTCCCATCTTTGTCGGCCAACACGAGCGAAAACGGAACGACCAGCGGTTGCTTGGCCAGATCCACTTTCAAAACGATGGCGGGGCAGACAATCTCAGGGAGTTTCTGAAGGACAAGCTTGCCCTCCGCGTCCCGCACCTCAAGCTGCAGCGTGACGCAAGCGCTCGGGAACAGCAGTTCCGCCGGGCCTTCTGTTTGATTGCGCACCACGAAGGTGCCTTGTACGCGGGCCACCTTCGACGGGTCGATAGGTGGCATCAGGTTGTGCCCGTACGTGGGACTCGACAGCAGGAGGGAGGTGGAATAAACGGACTTCGGCAGGATGATATCCCCCAACTCCGCATACACCAGCTCGCTTACTACGGCTCCGGCAATCGAAGTCGATTCCCGGCGCACCAGACCGACACCCGGCGCAAACCACTCCCTGGTGATGCCCGCGTCCACGCAACGTGGGATATGGTCAACCCGGATCACGTGGCGGAACTCGCCGGCTGGCACCGAGACGACTTCATCCCTGGCGCCAATCGTAAGCGTCGCCCCGTCCTCGCAGGCTGGAGCGTTATCCGGCGCGATGTCCATCTCCCAGCTCTTTCCAACTGGGGCATTGAACTGGTACCACAGATACTCCTTCCCGTCCTTGCCGCGCTCCACGACGTTACCGAGGAGAGTCGCGCGAACCCTGCGGGAATCATTCGGCCCGAAGTAGCCGGATAGCCGATGATAGGAGCGGAGAAAACTAACCGATTCTTCGGCCTCTACCTTAACCTCCCAGCCGAGGCCGCCGCCGGCCCGTTCAACCGAATACACCCACCTGTAACCGGTTTGAAGGGGAAAGTAGCTGCGCAGCATGACGAATTCAGCCCGTTCGGATGCCCGTTCGGATCTTTGCGATTCTGCAAGCAGCTGACTGCCCGAGGAAAAAATAAAGACGAAAGATGTTGTGAGCAGGCCGAAGTAGAAAAGTCGAACCAAGGACGCATTTCGGATTCGCATAGTGCCTCCTCCCCCTCCTGAATCTGATTAACATTATAGACCGTGCCCGCCGCTAAAAGTGTCAAAAAATTAACGATTCGCAGAAAAGCGAATTCTGCAACCTCCACAACTGCTGTACCATCAATACAAGTGCAGTTGTTGTCTTGTTGAGGAGGATTCATGAGGGAATCACGTTTCTCTCTCGTGTCGTTTTTCTTGGTTTTGTCATTGGTTGCCGCATCCGGGCCTTCGCTTCAGGCACAAACGAAGGTCAAACCTGGCTTTAACATTTTTTCCGAGGAACAGGACGTTGAAGTCGGCAAGCAGTCGGCGGCCGAGGTGGAGCGTCAGCTCCCGGTACTCAAGGACTCCGAGATCCAGAGCTACGTCTCGCGCATCGGCGAGCGTTTGGCTGGAAACGCACCCGGCCCCAAGTTTCCTTACCAGTTCAAAGTGGTGAATGTCTCCGACATCAACGCTTTCGCCCTGCCGGGCGGCTTTATGTACATCAACCGGGGGTTGATTGAAGCGGCCCGCGATGAAGGGGAACTGGCAGGCGTCATGGGGCACGAGATGGCTCACGTCGCGCTGCGCCACGGGACCAACCAGGCCTCCAAGGCCTACCTCGGCCAGGCGGGCTTGGGAATCCTCGGCGGCATGATGGGGAGCGGGGCGACGAGTGAAATCATGGGGGCAATTGGCGGCTTCGGGCTTAACTCGTTGTTCCTGAAATTCAGCCGGTCGGCTGAAGAGCAGGCTGACGTCGTGGGTGCTCAGATGATGGCGAAAGCGGGATACGACCCGGTCGCTATGGCCCGGATGTTCGAGACCTTGCGGGAGAAGTCGGGACGGGATCCGAGCCGGTTTGAGCAGTTTTTCAGCAGCCATCCCGCCCCCGCTGACCGGGCCCAGCGCATCGAGAATGAAGCGAAACTAATCGGAGGATACGACGCGAGGTCTCCGGTTGGGGACTTCAGACGCGTTCAGTCCCGCTTAGAGCGGATGCCGCCCGCGCAGACAATGGAGCAGCTGGCCAAGAGCCAACCGTCAGATCCTCGGCAAAGCGGTCGGCAAGGCGGTGACCAGCCCAACAGCGGGCCGGTGCGAGTGAGCGTCGAGCGGCCGTCCTCCCGATTGCGCACGTTTGAACACAAAGACCGCGCATTCCGCGTTCGATACCCGGACAACTGGCAGGCTCATGAGTCGCGCTCGGGCGACGGAGTCACCCTGGCGCCCGATGGAGGAATCGTCACGTATCGGGGTGAGGAGGCGATTGTCTACGGGACAATCATCAACACTTTCGATCCTGCTGCGGCGGGCTCACGCTCAGGTTCCAGCCGGCAGCTCTCGCTGGAAGACGCTTCCGAACGGCTGGTCGCACAGTTGCTCGAATCGAACAATTACCTGCGCCGCGAACGTGGTTCGCGCCGGGTCACGGTGGATGGCGCGCAAGGCCTGTCCATGTCTCTGTCCGGGCGGTCGCCGGTTACGGACCAGGACGAGCGAGTGGTGCTGGTCGCCCGCCGCTTTTCGAACGATCGGCTGATCTACATGCTCTTCATATCGCCGGAGCGGGATTACGACAGCTTCCAGCCGGCCTTCAACAGCATGGCGTCGAGCTTTCGGGTGGAAGATTAGGTTATCCACGAATTACACGAATTACACGAGCACCGTTCAGCGTTCACCGTTCAGCGTTCCCCGTTCCCCGTTCAGATCTTCAGCCTGAACCGTGAACGGTGAACGGTGAACGCTGAACGGTGAACGCTGAACGGCGGTCTATTCGTGTAATTCGTTGTAATTCGTGGATATCACTTAATCCGGTGCGCCGGAAACTCCCGCACGCCCATCACGCTGAAAAGAACTCGGTTCACTTTCCCGTCCGGGTCTTTAATGAAAGTCAGCTTCACCGGCGATCCTTTGGCCTGAAAAACGGTTTCCGATTCCGCCAGCAACTCACCCTTGCCCATCTTGCTCTCGCCCATCAGGCGATCGCCTTCATGAGTGATGACGAAGGTTCGTCCTCCCTCGCGCAACACGACTTCCGGCGCTTCGATAGCGTACTCACCGACATAAAGATCCAAAACCGCGGAGTCCAGTTTGACAATCTTCACTTCCGGTTCTTCCTTCATCTGGTCTCCAAGGTAGATTTCGGCGATCTTCTTCGAGAGGTCGGCAGCGTTGGGCAGGGGACCGAGGGGCCGCATTCCGATATTGGAGAGGACAATGACCGTGAACTTCTGGTCCGGGTAGCGGGCAACCTCGGTGTTGAACCCGGTAATGTCTCCTCCATGATGGACTTCGCGCAGGCCTTTATTACGACCGATCATCCAGCCTAGACCAAACACCCCATCCCGGCCGTCGTTCATGCGTGTCGGCGTAAAAACCTGCTGCAGCGTTTCAGTTTTGACCAGCTTTCCGGATTCGAGCGCCTGGCTCCACAGAAACAGATCCTCCACACTCGAAAACAGGGATCCGGCTGCGTAGGCATCCGTGGCTGCGTTTCGGCCGGCGCTTTGGAAGCCGTCAGGAGAGTTCAGGTATCCACACGCACGCTCTTTCAGCGATGATTCCTTATCGACACCCGAGCTGCTCATCCCGGCCGGCTTGAAGATGTTCTCCTGCAGGTAGGCTTCGTAAGTCTGCCCGGACACCTTTTCGATGATCTTTCCCAGCATCTGATACCCGATGTTGCTGTAGCTCACACGAGTTCCCGGCTCGAATTCCAGTGGCTTCTCCCTGGCCTGTTCATAGCTCATGAAATCCGGGAGGCCGCCCGTATGAGTCAGAAGATGCCTGAGCTTCACCTTGTCCCCAGAAGGAAAATCGGTCAGATACTTCGAGACTGTGTCGTCGATGTTTAACAGCCCTCGGTCTGCGAGCTGCATGATTGCGGCGGCCGTGAACGTCTTGGTGACCGAGGCCAGCAGAAACCGGGTTTTGGTGGTATTAGGCACGCCGGCGGTAACATCGGCCATGCCGTAAGCCTTCTTGAGCACGACGGCTCCGTCTCGGATCACGACGACAGCCGCGCCCGGTGTCTTATCATTGACCGGCTCGAAAAGCTTGTCGACGGCAAGAGCCCGGCTCTCGTCCGGGTTCTGAGCCGATGTCGCTCCCACCAGAGTCATCCCGCATAACAGAAACGCGCATAATTGCTGCATCATCCATCCTCCGCAATGTGAAACGCACGCTAACTGAAAATGGTTCGGAAGAAAAGGATGAAGGATGAAGGATGAAGGATGAAGGATGAAGAAAAGGATGAAGGATGAAGAAAGCAGAACAGATGTCTCATTTCTTCGTCCTTCACCCTTTTCTTCATCCTTCATCCTTCATCCTTTTCTTCATCCTTTTCTTCTTCCTTTCCTTTCGGGTACGCTCAATGGGTTAAGGGAAACTCATGACGAAACTGATAGACCGACCCGAGTGGCGGGCGCTCCAGCGCCACTACAACCAGATCTCCACGCTCCACCTTCGCGACCTCTTTGCCAAGGATCCCGACCGCGCCTCACGCTTCTCGCTTGAGGAGGAGGGAATACTGCTCGACTACTCGAAGAACCGTATGACCGAGGAAACCATCGGTCTCCTCGTGGCGTTAGCCCGGGCGGTCGACCTGCCCCGGGAGATCGAACGGATGTTTGGCGGAGAGAAGATCAATTTCACCGAGAAGCGGGCCGTTTTGCACACCGCGTTGCGAAATCGATCCGATGCTCCGGTCCTCGTTGACGGGCAGGACGTGATGCCGCAGGTGCGCCGTGTTCTGGACAAAATGGCTTCCTTTTCGCGCCGCATCAGGACCGGCGAGTGGAAGGGGCAGACCGGAAAGCCGATCAGGACGGTGATCAACATCGGCATTGGAGGGTCGGATCTCGGGCCGGCGATGGCCTGCGAGGCGCTCCGCCCCTACACCGACCGTCGTTTATCGGTTCGCTTTGTTTCGAACGTCGATGCCACGCACCTCAGCGAGGCCCTCCGAGACGCCCAGCCAGAGGAAACGCTCTTCATTGTCGCGAGCAAGACCTTTACGACCCAGGAGACGATGGCGAATG
>RPQK01000541.1 GCA_003819755.1 Acidobacteriota bacterium
GAACTTATTCATGAAATGACTGACTCTCGAGCGGGTCGTTCCAACCATGTCGGCCAGATCTTCCTGACTGATTCTGGGAAGCACAGGTTCGGCCCTGCTCTCCTTGCCGAAATGGGAAAGCAGTAAGAGGATCCTGGCCAGACGCTTTTCGCTCGAGTTGAAGAGCTGATCAACGAGATCCGCCTCGTAACGGATGTTGCGCGACAACAGATGCGTGACGAACATTTCCGAGATCTCGTGCTGCTCGTGAAGAAGGCGCACCATCAACTTCTTCTCCAGCCGGACTAGACTGCAATCCGTGATGGCGATCGCAGTTGCCATGCGCAACGGTTGACCTGCCATGCAGCCCTCGCCGAAAAAATCGCCTCTGTCCAGAATGGCGATAATCGCCTCCTTCCCCTGTTGAGAGGTAACCGTGAGCTTCACTTTGCCTTGCTTGAGAAAAAACAGGGAATCCGCAGGGTCTCCTTCCCAGAAGATGTTACGGTTCGCGCCGTATTCTATGACGCTTTTCCCTTGGGAGATTCCGGAGACGACCCTTTCCCAATCGACAGGCTGACTCCTGCTATTGACGTCCATAATGGTTTCCTCCCCTCTGGCTGTGGGCTTAACTTGGCGAGCCGCTGCGTAGTGTCTTGTTTCTGCAGGTTGCGCGGCTCAGCCTTGCCGCGTCCAGTCGTTTGATGCAAATTATATACCACAGTCATGGCTTCAGCAAATCACGCAGCCGGATTCGGTGAGACGGAATGCCGAACCGGCTGTTGATCAATGAAGTTGAGCGAAGTTGAGCCGTCAACGGTCCGGTATTGCAGAGGGTTGGTTGGCCGCAACCCGAAGGCTTCGACCCGAACGTGAAGGTTTTTAACGCCTTTCAGGCGGTGGGTAGGATGAGGTTCAGTTGATATTAGGGGTGTGCTGTGGCACATTCGAGATCAGTAAACAGGTTATCCACGATTTATCAGGAGAGGTTTCCTGTGAGGTAAGGTCCGAAAATACGGTTACGCAGGCCCGGGTGCCAGGGGAGAGGGAAGCACCAAAGACCGCAAGGATGCCGCCTATGAATGCAAAGCCGGTCTCACTCTTCGTCGTTATCGCCGCGCTGATCTGGTCGTGCGCCGTTGAAGCCGCGCCGATTCGTGTCCGGCTGATGGAGGGAAACTTCCGAGGTTTCCTCGTGGCCCGATCGCTGGACGGGGCGGCGATCGGTTACGGCGAGATGAGCCAGAAGCCCACGGGCAACCTGGTCGAGTGCCGCACGATCCTGAGATTCAAGGATGGTTCGCTGTACGAGGAATCGGCGACATTCTCGCAGAAGGGCATTTTCAGGCTTGAGGCCTACCGTCTCGTGCAGCACGGCCCATCCTACCCGACATTGGAGGTATCGTTCGATCGCACGAGCGGGCAATACAAGGCCCGAGGTCAGGCGGAGAAGGACGACAAAAAAGAGCTGGCCGGCGGAAAGCTCGAGATGCCGGCCGATCTGTACAACGGGATGGCACTGATACTGTTGAAAAACCTTCCTGGGGGGGCCGGTGCCACGGTGCACGTGGCCGTCTTCACACCGGAGGCGCGCCTGGTCGAGATGGAGTGGAGCTGGGAGGGAGAGGATGAGGTGCTGCTGGGCGGTAAAGCTATGAAGACCATGCGCTCGCTGGTGAAGCTGAAGATCGGCGGGCTCACCGGCCTGATGGCCTCGTTGATCGGAAAAAGCCCGCCGGACCTGCGCTACTGGCTCGTCGCAGGGGATGTCCCTGCATTTGTGAGATTCGAAGGCGCCATGTTCTTGAATGGACCGGTCTGGCGGCTCGAGATGACCACGGTAGAGTGGCCCAAGTGAGCTATCGCACAGAGGCAGCCGATCCGCCTCGATAAAAAGACGCAACGTTCCGGGCGCGAAATGCGTATGAAGATCAGCTCAGGGCGCCAAAGGAACCCTGTGCGCGCGGACGATGAATCTCTTGGGTGCGGAACCCACAAAATAGAAGGGGTAACAGGTCACCAGGGTCAGAATCGCCTCATCGGAATCGGCCAGCACTCGAGTGTCCTCCGGCGCGACCACCTGGGTAGAGTCCACCCGATAGCGGTACGATCCGTCGAGCGTCGTCAAGGTGATTTCATCATTCTTACGGATCTTGCGCAGCGGCCTGAAAAACGTGTCCCGGTGTCCTGCGATCGCGACGTTTCCTTGCTGACCCAGTAGTGAAGTCCCTGGAATATGACCGACCGCCCGTCGCAAAACCCCATCGTCGGTCCCTTCCAGGACCAGCACCTCAAGACCGATTGCGCTTATCTCGATCAGACCCAACGGAGAGCCGACGCTGGCAGCCATGCCGAGACTCTGAGGTCGCCTGTGGCTCACTTCCGTCAGGCTTGGAGGAAGGGGCGGCAGGTGAAGGGATTCGCCGCTGCCCACCGATGGTCCCATCCCCTTCAATGCCTGGTGAAATCGCCAGGTTTCATAGGCCTGATAGAGCTTCGCGTCGAGCAGCGCGAAGCCGACGTAACCCAGCGTGAGGATGCCGATGACCAGAAAGAGGTGGCCGGTCCAACCGAGAAACGATCTGGTTCGCGGCAGGAAAAGCATTTGCCATCTAATTCTGAATTTCATGATCGGTTGCTCCGGCTGCCGGCAACGGTGGAGGTTTCAAGGGTGCATAGTAACCGGCACGGGTGCGGACCAGCAGACGTCCACGATCCTTGGCCCCGGCCTTTACTTGAATGACCCGATAGGTCCCGTCTTGCCTTCCATTCGTGGGAACGTACACGATGGTGTACTGGTTACGAATGTCACGAGCGATTCGCTCACAGATAGGGGTAACGTCAGCCAGTGACTCTGGCAAGAACGCCTCGCCACCCGTGGCTTTTGCAAGCTGCTTGAGCATACGAGGGTTTCGGTCGGGATCCTGCGGGTCAAACAGACCGATGGTGTAGATGATGGCGTCGGGTTGTCCAGCCATGGCCATGACCTGGGCCAGGTCGTGCCGGCTGGCGTTGTCGCCTCCATCGCTGACTACGAGCAGCACTTTTTTGTCGCGATCACCCTTCTTCAGGTGCTCGAGCGCGGCAGCCACAGCGTCGTAGAGCGCGGTCATGCCGGCTGCGGCAAGTCGGGACAGGGCCGCCTGCAATTGAGTCCCCTGGTCAGTGAACGGCTGGTCTGCGGGAAGGCCGAACGAAACATCCTCGTTGAAACTCACCGCGAACATTTGGTCCTCCGGGTTGCTGGAACGGGCAAAAGCCAAGGCAGCAGCAATAACTTCAGGACGCTTCGGTCTCATGCTGCCACTATTGTCGACAACCAGGCCGACCGTGACCGGAACGTCTTCGTGGCTGAAATACTTAATCTGTTGGGGAACTCCGTCCTCGTAAACCTGGAAGTTGTCTTTGTCCAGCCCCGAAACCAGGATGCCCTTGCGGCTCCTCACGCTCGCGTGTAAGACCACCATGTCAACATTGACGCTGATCGTGTAAGGGGGACTCTGGCAGCTCTGCGACGGCGGGTTTTCTTGAGGACTGGCGGTGCCCGGTAGAACCATCAGGAGAAAAAACGTGGCAAGACAGCGGTTGGTGAAGGCATGCTTCTCTCCGGTGCGTCCTCCCGTACCGAAACATTCTCCGGTCCTCACAACCCACCTCCAGCCAGAAAAACGCTAACTCGCTAAACAAGGACTTTGGTTTTGATTTCCCGCGCCCTGCGGAGACCTGCGAAGCAGGCCGACCCGGGTGGACGCCCCGAGTCTAACGCCATGGAGGGCAGGTGGTACTTAATACCTGCCCTCCATGTGGGGCATGTCATACTTCACACATGCCCTCCATGCTGGATCCCCGGTTGACGAAGCCGGGTGAAGAAAAATCCAAATCCTAAGGCTTCTTCACTTCGGCTTCCCGACGGTCCAAGCAAGCACGAGCTCTCCCGGCTTAAGCAGATCTCTTTCGAAAAGCCGAAAGAGCAATCCCTGCACCCAGCGACAGCAGTCCAATCAATCCCAACAGGGGCAATGGGCCGGCCGTGTTGGGCATCACAGCGGCTGTCTGAACAGGCGGGCTCTCGACGACCTCTGCTACATCGACCTCTTCGCCGGTAGGTTTGACGGCCGTGACAGGCGCTTCTTTCAGAGCCACGACGGGCGGTTCATCGGCGGATTTTACGGGCGTTGTGATGTACGTGGCCAGTTCGGCGGGCATCGCCAGAACGGGCTCATGTGTTATCTTCGCCAACTCAATGGCTCTTGTCTTTGGATAGACAAATTCCTGCCCCCAATTATTGCCGGGGTAAAACCACGCCCGGAGGGCTTCCGGAGAACCCACCGCTCTTTCCCGAAAAGTCATGACCGTTTTGTCGGTAGATCTCAAGCGGTAATTCGGAATCGCCAGGATCGTCGCATAAACGTGGTCACCCCGTTTGTTAAAGATTTGGACGATGTGCCGGTTGGTTTGCGAATCCAACAGCTTGAAGACATACGTACCCGCCGGGAGAATCTGAGCCCCCACACCCGGAATCTCGACCGGGTTGTTGAACGACACAGTAGTTTCCTTGTTCCACTCGTCTGCCTTCACTGCGGATGGAATCGCCATCACCAACAGGGTCAGGCCAACCATGAGCACCACCAGTTTCAATCGATTCATCTTAAACCTCCCTCTTGATTCGAACATTTGAACTGCCTTATTCAGTTACTTTCTTTTCACGCTTCCCACGGTCGCTTTCGGGACTGACAGCTTCCTTGACTCCGCTGCCCACTTTCTTCCCGGCGCGCCCCAGCGCTTTACCCATTTCCTTGCCTGCCGCGAGCGGTTTGCCTTGCTTCATCTCGTGGCCGACCTCCGCGCCACCCTTTCCGACCTCCAGGCCCGCACCTTTGAATTCGCCACCTACCGTTTCATGTCCGACTCCGAATTTGCCGGCAGTCGCGGCATCAAGGCGTCCCGTGACAGGCAAATTCTCGGCCTTCTGATATTGGCGAATCCCCGCTCGGGTCTGGGGACCTATGAAGCCATCGACCTCTCCCGCGTAGTAGCCCTTGTCGCGCAGAGTCTCTTGCACTTTCTTGACGTCCTGCTGATGCAGAACCACCGACTTCTCTTGGTCGGGGCTGGCTGCGAAAGCCACCGGCATCAGGCCGAGTCCCAACATTCCAGTCGTTAGTAAGGTGAAGAGCATTCCAGTCCACACCCTTTTGTCTGCTCGAAACATATTCTCCTCCGATCTTGATTTGCCAGCTGCCAGACCCGAAAAGTACGGCCTGGATTCAATCTGTCAAGTTGAGTGATTGCTTACGATACCCGTGGATTAAATGCCGTGTCAGTTCAGTCCGGCTCACACGATTGGTCAAAATTGCTCAGCGGGTCGATAAGATGCAACTGGACACAGCCGGAGAACCGCAACCTGGGCGGTTGTGCGTTCGCAGATTAGGGAGTGCGGCGGCAATTCCTTACGCGAACTTTGCCGGTTCCACCCCGAAGGGGCATAAGCGCTCAAATAAGAATCGAGAGTGGGGGCGCCCCCTGGGAGCGCAGGCGTCTCGCCTGCACTGGGGCAAGGGGCGTCCCGCCCCGTCCGCGCCTCTCGCAAGGCCGATGGTGC
>RPQK01000542.1 GCA_003819755.1 Acidobacteriota bacterium
GCGAACGGGACAGCTTAGGACGCGAAAAGGTAGGCGAAAATCGATCCTAAGCGACTCCTGCGAGCCATAGAATCGACTAACAGGCTGAAGACACACGACATATTCAGGTCCGACCCCTCTTCCCCTCTTCCCGCCGTCCGTCTTACACGACCTTCGGGATAGGCGGAATCGGCGGAATGCGTAGCTTTTCGCTACGATGCTTTTCGAAGGCTGCGGCCAGTTCTCGTGGATCACCATCCACAGCGATCAGGTAGAAAAGGTCCGGCCCGCGCAGCAGAAGGGTCCGGCCATTCGGCCGAAGCGCGTTGACAGCATAGAAACGGGGCCGCGGAATCTGTTTGTTGAAATAGCGATACTGGTCGACGGCAGCGGCTGCGCCCAGCGTGAGGTTGGGACCAATCTGATACTGGAGGAAGGCTCCGGCCTCCATGTCACTCAGATCCCGGATTTCCTCCAGGTCGTCGAATCCAATCCGTACGTCCCAGCGGGGATTCTTGCTCCCCCCCATCACTCGCATGAGGTTGGGAAAGACAAGCCCGTCAGCTTCTACCCTGAATGGACGACCCGGCGCGATCCCGCCAGTCACTTTCTTGAGCAGCATCAGGAACGGGATCCGGAGAATGAGGTAGACCAGGACGACTGCGAGCTCGGTGTAAAAGATCCGGTTCAGGCCTGGCTGCCCGTTGGTCCAGTTGTAAGCAAGGCCAACGAGCAGTCCCGCCAGCATCAGGAAGGGCAGAGCCAGAAAGACGAGGCCCTTGAAAAGGGTGGTCCATCGTTCGACGTAAGCAGCGGCGTTGGCCGCCTGCGCGATGGCGTCCGGTCCCGGCTGATGAGATAGTCTGTCCTCACGAATCTCGCGGGCAAGGCGCAGGGTATAGCGGCCTCCTTCGAGCATGAAAAGGCCGAGCAGGGGCGCAATCAGCCACGCCCACCCGGGGAAATCCGGATTCACCTCCCCCGGGAATGCGTCGAGCGGCAGGGTGAGGGCGACAAAAAGCAGCAGTCCTCCCCAGGCAATCAGAACCATGGCCCTCAAGACTTCCACGCGCCGGATGCTTCCCATTGCTTTTCCTCCTCTGAACTACTGCCAACTGCGAACCGCCCTGATTCCCATTGCGGGCTGTTTGCTGCCTGCCGACTCAGCTGCCCGCTAGCTTTGCGCTCTGGCACTTCGACGATCTGATCGAAGACGATCGCACGTCGACGGGCGAACCGGCTGATTGGCCGCCACGGGCGTCCGCTCCCGGATGGTCGCCTTCACTTTCATCCGCTCAATCCCCCAGGACAAGCGCGGATCATTCAACGCCCGCGCCTTGTTGTCAAGGCAAGAGTGTAAAGGACCACTAACCTCGGTCCCGGTATTCCCGCCGGAGCTTTAGAATCCGAAGGCCGCAAAATTGAATTCCGAAGCTCGGGAACCATGATTCGCACTCGCTTGACACTCCGGTCGCCACGATTGTCCGCATTCACACAGAGCTGGGACAGCATTGCGTGAAATTCCGACCTCACACTATCCGTGGGATAGTCGCCCGCATTAGCAGGGGTGCCAAACCGTTTGTTGAAGCGGTTCATTTTGGCGATCGCTGAGGCAAGCGCACGGGTATCAGCCCCGATATCGTGAAGCGTCAGGACGGCCACCGCGTCACACCAAAGCTCCAGCTGCTGAACCTGCTCGTGATCTTCGCCGCTCTTAGCCTTCTCGTACTCGTTCCAGATGTACTCGTGCCCGAGCTCATGAGCCACGAGGGCCTGAAGTTCGGCGGCCGTCAATAGACGGAGCGCCTGCTCGGAAACAAGAAGCACGCACCGGGCATGAATGGCGACTGCTGCCTGGAAAGCCTGTATCACCTTGAGCTCCATGACTGATTCCCTGTCGTGGTAAGCGAGGATGGGGGCCAGCGTGCTGACCTTGGCAACCTCGCCGGCAGCCGGCATTATTTCACCCTCGCGCGGCAGAGACGCCAGCACTTGAGACCTCATTGCATCTGACAGCCTTGGTGGCCGGATCGCTTTGAAGTATCCCCTGAAGTCACCTGCTTGCACAGGACGGAGCCGGTCGAGGGTTGCTGAGATGATCCTGGCGGCCTTTGGGGCCGACTGCCGAATGACCGAGCCTGATGAACCGCCTTGCGAGACCAGATTGGAGACCAGAAAGCCGAATACTACGAGGAACTGAACCGTCCGTTTCATCGCCCACCTTCCTTGTTGATCACGGGCGCGAGCGTGGCAGGCGGACGATCAGGAAGTCCTCCGGACGGTCTCAGGCTTGATTCAGCTTTCTTTCACGCTATTGTCAGAAATGGCTCAAGAGGACATTGAGCGGGTTGAAGCCCGGCGTTATACTCGGTATCACCTTCCGGGAGGACTCCGAGCCATGAGGCATGATCTGCGAATCGACGACTGGCGGGTCGAGCCGGACGTAGGAAAGCTCAGCCGTGGTGAGGAGCAGTGCCAGCTCGAACTGAAGGTCATGGACTTACTCGTTCACCTGGCTGAGCATGCCGGCGAGGTCCTCACCAAGGAGCGCCTCATCCGCGCCGTCTGGCCGGACACCTTCGTCACAGATGAAGTGCTCTCGAACGCCATTTGGCAACTCCGCAAGGCGCTCGGCGATGATGCCAGGCATCCGCGCTATATCGAGACGCTCCCGCGTCGAGGGTACCGGCTGATCGCCCCGGTTGAATTCCGTGGCGACAGTTCGCAGGATGCCGGTGAATCAAAGATTCGATCGAAGGCCGTCCAGCCGCAAACGCATCGGTGGGTGCTCGCGTTGACAGTGGCTCTGGTCCTGCTTGGCGCCGCGGTGGTCCTCGTTATCTGGTTTCCTCGAACGACGCTGGCGCCAACCGGAGCTCCCACATTGCGAGCGGTTCCGTTCACGAGCTATTCCGGGTCTGAGGAACGTCCCGACTTCTCGCCCCAAGGAGACCGGATCGCGTATCAATGGACCGCAAAAGACGAGACGAACGGGAACTCGGACATCTACGTCAAGCAGGTGGGCCTTGGGGAGCCTTTGAGGCTGACGTCGGATCCAAACCCGGACATGTGCCCCAGGTGGTCTCCCGACGGCCAGCGGATCGCCTTTGTCCGTTGGCTTTCCGATAGAGCAGCCATAGTCGAGGTGCCTGCCCTGGGTGGATCGGAACGGACACTCGCGGAGCTCCGCACTAACGTCAGGCTGTATGATCAGGGGGGACTAAGTGACCTGTCCTGGTCGCCTGATGGAAAGCGCCTGGCTGTTTCGTTTCGCCCTCACGGCACGCTTGAAGCACGCTGCCATCTCCTCGATGTCGATTCCGGCCACTTGGAGGCGTGCACCTCGCCACCCAAGGGAACTTTCGGTGATTACTACGGTCAGTTTTCACCCGACGGCAGTGCGATTGCCTTTTTTCGACGGAAGGCTTGGGGGATCTGCGACTTGTATCAGCAGTCTCTGCCGAAGGGTCCGGTGCAGCAGTTGACGTTCGAGAGTTTCCCCGGGGCGCGCGGGCTGGCCTGGATGCCAGATGGCAGGCAAATTGTCTTCGCCGCAGACGATCGCCTCTGGCGGGTCGCTATTCCAGGAGGTGGCCCGGTACCTTTGACCGGAACTGGAGAGAATCTGGCAAGGGAATACCCGGCGATGTCCAGGAAGGGTAGCCTTTTGGCCTACGCCCAAGGCACGCCTTTCCAGCACGATATCTGGCGACTCGCTAATCCACTCGTGGAAGACACCAGTCAGGCAGGAGCCGAGCGCATCATCTCTTCGACACGCGGGGAGGACAATCCTCAATTTTCCCCCGATGGAAACAGGATTGCGTTTGCGTCGAACAGGACCGGGTATTTTGAGATCTTTGTCTGCAACAGCGACGGCTCCCAGTTGAGGCAGGTCACAGACCTGAAGACCGATAGCGGCTCACCGACCTGGTCGCCGGATGGCCGGCAAATTTGCTTCGACAGTTGGAACCAAGATGCAGAGATCTACGTGGTGAACGCCGAAGGGGGCGCGCCGCGCCGACTAACCACTCACCCCGCTGCCGATGTCACCCCCACCTGGTCGCGAGACGGCCGATCGGTCTATTTCTCCTCTAATCGGTCTGGAAGATATGAAATCTGGAAGACAACGCTCGGGGGAAGTGAGGTCAGCCAGGTGACAAGGCAAGGCGGGTTCCGTGGCATAGAGTCGATCGATGGCACACGGTTGTACTACGCGAATGGCTTTCCTGGGCAGATCACGGTAATGCCGACGGGGGGAGGGCCAGAGACCCGGATTCTGAACAAAAACCTTTCCTTTGTTCAATGGGACTTGAGCTCAGCGGGAATCTATTTCAGAGACGCACGGAAGGTTTATTTCCTCGATTTTAAGAGCGGGAGGACGCGCGAAGTGCTGACGTTGAACGTACCGGATCCCGCGGTATTGAGAGTCACCCTCGACGGCCGCTGGTTTCTCTGCTCCGGTTCCGACCCGCAAGAGGGCTCGGACATCGTGCTGGTCGAAGATTTCCGTTGACTCGCGGCGTAGCTCCAAGAAAAACTCCCTGCCTTTCTTCCGACCAAAGGGCCTCCCACGGCACTCGGATCAACTGGCTCTGTTTCGGCTGGATGTCCACTGAAAGCGGCCCGTGTTGGATCACTTCTCCGTCTTCGGAGAGCTCCCATTCGGCCATCAGCGAATTCAGGTTGGAGAAGGCATACCGATTCGTGACACGCGCCTCCCGCCTCGAGGAATCGACCGCTTCGATCAGGACGGGCTGCGGAACCTTCTTAACCTGCCACAGTTCTGGCTGGACACTCCGATCAGGCCAGACGAGTCCATAGTCCCGGGCCCCGATTCCAAGGGAGTAAAACTCGCCCGGCTTCTCCTCCGTTTCAAAGGGGACGTGCAGAACCAGTGCTGGTAACTCTCCCCGGTCTTGTCCGGAGTAATTCGTTACCTCCACTGTGACCGTCAAGCGGGCATCCCGGCCGCCATCGCCAAGGACCGTAACAACCGAAGGAAAAAGTCTCGAGGCGCGTCTTGCGGAGTGGGCGCCCAGTGGAATTTCCAACTGCCGTTAAGCAACTGGAAAAACGGGGAATCGAGCCTGCGGTCGGCTAGCGCCTGCTCCAGATGGGCATAGGGAACGATTGGCACATGAGTGTCTTCCTGATTGCGCTGCACCACGGCGGGATCCTGCCACTCAGGCAATTGCTGGGCGGCAAAGCCAGCCGGATTGCCCATGATGACCAGACCCAGGCGCCCCGGCACAGTCAGGCCAGCAGACGCCTTGCCCCTGTTTCATCGAGCCTCCTCACGGTGAGGGTAGTTCGGGGGATCGAGGAGCGTCAAGCGGAGAAAGCGCTCGAGGCAAACCGCTCGAAGGGAGTTGTTGGGAGACAGCTGGCGGAAGACAGCGTCCTGCCGTGGCCGTTACTTGACGGACACGAGGTAAACAGTTTCCTCTAGTGGCTACCAAGTCTGACAGAGCCGTAAGAGCTTCGTTCATGCTTCTCTTACCATCGATTCATGATGGGAGTTGATTTAATAACTAGATCCGTGAGATGCTCGTTACCATCGACAAACGATGGGAAAAAGATGAGAGACGCACCTGAAC
>RPQK01000543.1 GCA_003819755.1 Acidobacteriota bacterium
AGACCCGGAAAACCGCCTCTTCAAAGTGGAGGACATGGTGGAAAAGCCGAGGCTGGATGAGGCTCCTTCCAACCTGGCCATTATCGGCCGCTATGTTCTCACGCCGGCGATCTTCACATCTTTGCGCGAAACAAAACCAGGAGCGGGAGGCGAAATACAGCTGACCGATGGTTTGCGCAACCTGCTCAAAAAGGAACCGGTGTATGCCTATCGCTTCAAAGGGGAGCGCTACGACGCGGGCAACAAGCTCGAGTACCTTATCGCCACCGTCGATTTTGCCCTGCGTCGTAAAGATCTTGGTAAGCCCTTTCGTAACTACCTGCGAAGCCTTAAGCTGTAGGGCAACATGTTAGACAGGAACTTCATTCGCGAGAATATTGCCGTAGTACAGGAACGTCTGAGCGCCAAGAACTTCAAACTGGACCGCGAGGAGTTCTTGAGACTCGACGAACAGGAGCGGGCCACGAGGGTCGAGTGGGAAGAGTTGCGGGCGCTGCGCAACAAAACCAGCGACGAAATAGCCCAGCTGAAGAAGCAGCGCCAGGACGCGAGCTCCAAGATAGAGGAGATGAAGCAGGTTGGCGCCCGGATCAAGGCGCTGGATGAACAGATTGCCGAGTTGGAGGCTCGGATGCGGGATTTTCTCGCGGTTATCCCCAACCTCCCTGATCGAAGCGTCCCCATCGGCCCGGATTCAAATTCAAATGCGGTAGTGAGAGTGGTTGGCCAGCCGAGGAGGTTCGATTTCCCCGTCCGCGATCACGTGGATCTGGGGGCTTCGCTCAAAGTGTTGGACCCGGAACGGGCGGGCAAGATAACCGGCGCCCGGTTTACGAACTACTACGGCCCCGGGGCCCTGCTCGAGCGTGCGCTGATCAATTTCATGCTGGACCTCCACACCAGGAAGCACGGCTACCTGGAGGTACTGCCTCCTTTCATGGCCAACCGCAACAGCTTCTTCGGGACGGGGAATCTGCCGAAGTTCGAAGCGGATTTGTTCCACGTCGAGGGCACCGATTACTTCCTGGTTCCGACCGCCGAAGTCCCGGTTACGAATATCTTTGCCGGCGAGATCCTGGAGGAAGAAAAACTGACCATCAGTTTCTGCGCTTTTACCCCCTGTTTTCGAAGTGAGGCGGGTTCATACGGAAAGGATACGCGGGGCCTGATCCGCCAGCACCAGTTCAATAAAGTGGAACTGGTTAAGTTCGCCAAGCCCGAAGAATCCTACCGCGAGCTGGAGAAGCTGACCTCGGACGCTGAAGATATTCTCAAATCGCTGGAGCTGCCCTACCGGGTGGTCACCTTATCGACCGGGGACATGAGTTTCAGTTCGGCGAAGACCTATGATCTGGAAGTCTGGATTCCCAGCCAGAATACCTACCGGGAGATCTCGTCGTGCAGCAACTTCGAGGATTTCCAGGCCCGACGTGCTGACATCCGATATCGACCGGCGGATGGAAAGAAGACCCGCTTGGTGCACACACTGAACGGCTCCGGGCTGGCTGTCGGCCGGACGTGGGTGGCCATCATGGAGAACTACCAGCAGTCGGACGGAAGCGTGACCATCCCGGAGGTTCTGAGACCATACATGCACGGCATGGAGAGGATTGCGGGCGATCATCCTTGCCCGTTCTAGTTTATTATCCACGAACCAACACGAACGAACACGAACCAAAGCGCTTTGGTTCGTGTTCGTTCGTGTTGGTTCGTGGACAGAGCAGACTGTCCTGGCAAATCATGATTCGTTTCAACCTCGACAAAGACGTCAAGCTGAGTTACTACGAACAGATCAAAGGGCAGCTGCTGTCGGCGATCTATTGCGGCAAAATCAACCAGGGAGACAAGCTTCCATCCATTCGTGAGTTGGCCGAAGCTCTGGACGTCAATTACAAGACCATCCGCAGCATCTACCAGCGCCTCGCCCGCGAAAACTACATCGACATCATTAAGGGGAGCGGAGCTTTTTTGCAGGAGCGAGGCGGGGAGAACACGTATGAGCAGATGCGCCGCCGGGCGATTTTTCGGCTCCTTTCGGATACGGCGGAGAAGGCGCGCCAACTGGGAGTGCCAGCCCCGCGCTTCGCCCATCTCCTCGAAAGCTACACGACCGGAAACAATCTGAGAAAGGTCGTGCTGGGGGTGGTCGATCATGAGGAAGAAGCTTTGATCTTCTCAGAGGAGCTGAAGGAACGCCTTCGGGCCGAAGTTGTACCCATCTCGCTCACCGAGATCGACTCGGAAGCCGTGCAGGAACAGCTGAAAAACGTCGACTACATTTTGACAACGAGCTGGCATTTGGAGCAGGTCACTCCGCTCGCGAACCGGTTTGGAAAGCCGCTCGTCGAAATCAAGCCGAGTCATGCGATTTACCAGGAGATTCTCAGCAATGCCAGGGACCGGAACATCGCGATTGTCATCAAAGACGAGAAGACGATGCACGCCTCCTGGGATATATTCATGAACATCTTCTACCCTTCGACCGAGAAAAAATTCTGGATCGCGCCAATCGACCGGCACGACCTGATCGACGAGATCATCCGGGAAGCGGACCTCATTTTCGTTTCGCCGATGTGTTGGGACGAAATCCGCAAGCGCACGCCGGCTGAAAGGGAACTCAAGACCTACGAAAATTTCATCTCGGAGGAAACGATTAACCTCCTCAGAGAACTTCAGCTCTTGGGGTGAGGCGTACGGAGAAACTGACAAACTGACAAACTGACAGACTGACAGACTGACAGACCACGGCGCCCCCGATCAGGTAAGACTCAGGAACCACCAATGATAACCGCCGACTACATTCGCCAACTGCCAAAGGCCGAGCTGCATTTGCATCTGGAGGGGTCCGCCAACGGCGCCGTACTTCAGACGCTCGGCCGGAAATACGGGACCGAATTCGGGAATCTTTCGCCGGAACATATCAGCTCGACTGTCTTCCGCTTCGACGATTTTGCGGGTTTCCTGGACACCTACCGCACAATTTGCGCGCATCTTCGCGAGCCGGAAGATTACCTGCTCGTACTCGATGTAGTGGCGCAGTACTGCCGGACTGAGAACATCCGTTACGCCGAGCTCATCACCTCGCCTGCGATTCCGTGGAGTGACGGGCTGGATGGCGAGGCTATTATGGTCGCACTGCTGGATCGGAGTGCGCAGTTGGAGGCCGAGGGCGAGGTGAGCATCCGATGGATACTGGACTGCGTCCGGCAGTTCGGGGAGGAATCCGCCCGGCAAACCGCCGAACTGGCCTCACAGTACCGGGACCGCGGTATTGTCGGGATCGGCCTGGGCGGAGACGAGAATTCCCTTCCCATGAGGCAGTACGAGAAAGTTTTCCACTGGGCCAAAGCGAACGGCCTCTTCATTCACGCCCATGCGGGTGAAATTGGTGGACCCGAACAGGTTTGGGATGCGGTCAACGTGCTCGGCGCCAACCGGATCGGACACGGAATCCAGGCGGCTCGGGATCCTCGGTTGATGGAGTATCTCCGCAATCATGCCATCGCCCTTGATGTGTGCCTGACGAGTAACGTGAGGACTCGGGCCTGGGCGCCTATTTCCAGCCATCCGTTTGGACTTTTGAGAAAAAGGGGCGTACCGGTCACCTTGAGCACGGACGATCCCGGCGTCTTTCAGACCACCCTGACTGAAGAGTATTTGAAAGCGTGCAAATACTTTTCCCTGGAGAAAGACGACGTGCACCGTATTGTCCTGCAGGGTATCCATGCCGCCTTCCTCCCCACCAGCCATAAGGCGCGGCTCATGCAGAGCTTCCAGGACGAAATCCACCGGCTGTCGGCGGCGTAAAACAGGCGCGTGCCTAACGCAAGCCGTTTGCACAATCCGTTCGGCGTTCCGCCTTTAGCCGCAGTATTGTTGACTTAACAGCCGACCGGAGGCAACCAGCTAAGTTGCGAAGGGCTTTTATTGTGGCCGGACTCTCCAGAGTCCGGCAGCCGGGCTTAAGCCCGGCGAAAACGAAGAAGCTCCTCCCAAATAGCCTGGCTGCAAACGTTCTGTTCTGGCCGGGCTCCCCGAGCCCGGCTGCCGGACTCTGGAGAGTCCGGCCACAATAAAGGCCCTTCCAACTTAGCTGGTTGCAGTCGGGGCGGCCGTTAAGTCAACAGCATTGCCTAAAGGCGCAACTACGAACGGATTGTACTAAAGGCTCGCACCCGGCGCGCCCAGCACCCCCCAACCCCCGGCTTTCCACCCGCTCTTCTTTTCTGCTAGCATCACGGTTCTTATGGCGGAACCGAGAGCGGCCGATACTCCGGCGACTGACCCTGGCAACCTCCAGGCAGAGCCGGGATCGAACTACCGCGTGATTCTTTCCGGCCGGGTTCGCCGAATCCTCTACCCGGCTATCCTGCTGGTGCTCCCTTTCATCTTTTTCCTGCCGGGCACCCGCGGTGACTTGATGCTCGGCGATGGGGACGCTTTCGTCCAGTTCATGCCCTTTTGGGAATACGCGGCCGAGCAGTGGCGCGAATGGAACCCTCCGTTTTGGACGCCCCATTTGTTTGGTGGCTTTCCCCTCATGGCCGAGCCGCAGGCCGGTGTTTTTCATCCCAACAAGCTCCTGTTCATGATTCTGACCCCGGTCGCGGCGCTCAACCTGACGGTCCTGCTGTATTACGGACTGGCCGGCCTTTTTACCTATCTGGTGGCTCGTGAAGAGGAGTTGACGCTGGAGGCTAGCCTGTTGGCGGGCATTTCGTTCGCCTTCTCGGGGTTTCTAATCGGGCATCAGGCCATCACGGCTCTTTTTATCTCAGCAGCCTCTTTTCCAGTCACCTTTTACACAACCCGGCTCGTCTTCCGCCGAACCGATGCGCGGGCTGTTTTATGGGGCATGCTGGCGGTTCTGTTCGTGGTGCTGAACGGGCACCCGCAATTCACGTTCTACGCCCTTTTCTTCGCCGGCTTCTATGCGGTCTATCTGTTGCTTCGGAAGGAACGGGAGCGCGAGCGGCGGATCAGCTTCGTGAAGCGGCTGGCCGCCGTGTATGTTCTGGGCGCCGGTCTGGCGGCCTTTCAACTCCTGCCGACCCTGGAGCTCATGCTTCACAGCGTCCGGGATAAGTTGACTTATCAGGACTTTCTCGCCATTTCCCTGCCGCCTGGGTCGTTGCTGGTTTCGCTCATCTCCACCCGCCTCTATCACTTCTTTCCCAATGACGGCTCCGAAGCGATGGTCGATGTTGGCGTCTGGGTCTTGGTGCTCGCCCTCTTCGGATGCTGGGTCGCGAGGAAGCGGGCGGGGTTCTGGATATTCCTCCTGATATTCTCAGCCCTCCTCTTTGTAGGCGATTACACCCCGTTGTTTAAGATCATGTACCGCGTCCCTGGATACAACCTTTTCCGCGTCGCTTCCCGGAATGGCGTAGCGCTCGACTTTGCGGTCGCCATCCTTGCTGCCTTTGGGCTCTCGGCCCTGCAGGCGAGACCGCGACGGGAAGGGAGGCGGTGGCTCGTGGCCCTCGTTGCTGTTCTGGTTGCCGTGCCCGTCGTCTACTACTGGGCAATCTACAACTCAGAAGAGCGGATTTTTGAACGCTTGTTTCAGGGG
>RPQK01000544.1 GCA_003819755.1 Acidobacteriota bacterium
GGGACGCATGAGCTCCACTTCGTTTTGTTCGCCCGGAACCACCAACGGCGGCTGCACCTTCAAAACAAAGTCCGCTTCCCGGTAAAGGGCAGGGGCGTCAGCCACCAGCCGGGCGCCGGCCTCCGTGTAGGCGGCGTCGGACAGAAAGGCATTGGCGCCGGCCCCTTGTTGAACGAGAATCTCTATGCCGGCTCCCGACAG
This sequence comes from Acidobacteriota bacterium, assembly GCA_003819755.1. Lineage (GTDB taxonomy): Bacteria > Acidobacteriota > UBA6911 > RPQK01 > RPQK01 > RPQK01. The sequence goes on from RPQK01000544.1 coordinate 202, forward strand.
TTTCTTGCACGACTCCGGAACAAGGGCGACGCGGTTCTCTCCAAGCCAGATCTCTTTCGGAACACCGATTTTCATAACCTTAGTCTTTACATGAAGATAGTTTTGCCTTCGAGGATATCCGGGGAGGAAAAGGAAAGTCAACTCGCGTTCCCGTTCACCGTTCAGCGTTCACCGTTCCTTGTTCACGGTTCAAGGTTCAGGTTGCGGGTTTGAGATGTCGATACGCGAATCCTGGAACGGTTGAACGGGGAACGGGGAACGCTGAACGCTGAACGGGGAACGGGGAACGGTGAACGGTGTACAATCGCGCCCATGAGATTCATCAGGCGCGATTTCCTCAAGATTTCGGGTGCTGTTCCGGGCTCTTGTCTCCTCGGCGCAAGCGCGGCTCAATTGAAGGAGAGAGCGGGAAAGCGGGACAACAATTCCCCCTATCGGGGACTTCATCTCAACCGCATCGCCTTCCCCATCGGTGGGATCGGCGCCGGGATGATTTGCCTCGAAGGCACCGGCGCCTTCTCTCACTTCAGCCTGCGCAACAAGCCCGACATTTTCAATGAGCCGTGCACTTTTGCCGCCGTCTCAGTTAAGGGCTTGGAGAAAGGCGCAAAAGTGCTCGAGGGGCCGGTGCCCGAATGGAAGATCTTCGGCATGAAAGGCACGGGCAACGGGGCCGGCGGGACCAGCTACGGCTTTCCCCGGTTTCAGGAAGCGGAGTTCGAAGCCCGGTTTCCCTTTGCGTTTGTGCGTTTGAGCGACCCGGATATCCCGATTCGTGTTCTGCTCACGGGATGGAGCCCCTTCATTCCCGGCGACGCCGACAGTTCGAGTCTCCCGGTGGGCGGCTTTGAATACGAGTTTGAAAATACCGCGAATCGGGAATTGGCGCTCCTGTTCTCCTACAACGCTAAAAACCTCATGACGGTCGGCAAAACGGGCAACTCGATCCGGGCGTTCGACCGAGGTTTTATCCTCGCCCAGGCAGGCTCCAAAGAGAAGCCGCAGGAACAGGGAGAATTCGCCGCCTTTGTCGACGATCCGGCGGCGGCCGTGGACCACTGCTGGTTTCGGGGCGGCTGGTGGGACTCGGTCACGATGGTGTGGAAGACGATTCTCGAGCATCAGCCGGTTTCGCGCCCGCCGGTTGCCGAGAAGGCTCCTGGCGCATCTGTATTCGTGCCGTTCAGCTTGAAGCCAGGGGAGAAGAAGACCGTCCGCCTGATGTTCGCATGGTTTGTTCCCCAGACCGATCTGCGTTACGGCGACGACCCGCAGGGAACAGCGGAGCCGAAGGGATGCGAGGGCGGCGAATCACGCTGTTGCCCCGACCGGAAGTTCGACGTTCCCTGGTATGCCGGGCGGTTCGCCTCCGTCGAGAAGGTTGCGGAGCATTGGCGGGCCAACTACGACGGCTTGAAGGCAAAAAGCGCAGTCTTCCGCGATGCTTTTTACGATACGACACTGCCGCAGGAAGTGGTGGAAGCCGTCGCGGCGAACCTCACAATCCTGAAATCGCCGACGGTCCGTCGCCAGTGCGACGGCCGCCTCTGGTGCTTTGAAGGCTGCGGGGACGACTGGGGATGCTGCCACGGATCGTGTACCCACGTCTGGAATTACGCGCAGGCGATACCCCATCTTTTCCCTGACCTGGAGCGAAGTCTGAGAGAAGCGGAGTTCCGCGAGAGCCAGGACGAGCGCGGGCACCAGACCTTCCGCACCGCCCTGCCCATCCGGCCAACCACCCATACTTTTCATGCGGCGGCGGACGGACAGCTCGGCGGGATCATGAAGGTGTACCGCGAATGGAGGATCTCAGGCGATACCGACTGGCTCAAGCGCCTCTGGCCTCGCGTTCGGCAGAGTCTTGACTACTGCATCCTGACCTGGGACCCCGGCGAGAAGGGCGTGGTGGAAGAACCGCATCACAACACCTACGACATCGAATTCTGGGGACCGGACGGGATGTGCACCAGCTTCTATCTGGGCGCCCTCTCGGCCGCAGTCGCGATCGGCAGCGCGCTGGGGGAGGACACTAAGCGCTATACGCAAATCCTCCAAAAAGGCCGCGCTTTCATGGAAAAGGAGCTGTTCGACGGCGAATACTTCATTCAACGGATCAAGTGGCAGGGACTGAAAGCCAAAGACCCGGTTGAGGCCTCGAAGGGCACCTGGAATTCAGACTACTCGCCCGAGGCAGTCGAGTTACTTCAAAAAGAAGGTCCCAAGTACCAGTACGGAAAAGGCTGCCTTTCGGACGGCGTACTCGGGTTCTGGTTGGCTCAGATGGCCGGGCTCGGTCAGATCATCAATCAGGACCAGATCAGAAAGAACCTCAAGGCTATCCATCGGTACAACCTGAAGAAAGACCTGACGGACCATTCCAATCCGCAGCGGCCGTCATACGCGATGGGGAACGAGGGCGGCCTCCTCTTGTGCACCTGGCCAAAAGGCGGGCAGCTTTCGCTGCCTTTTGTCTACAGCAACGAGGTATGGACCGGCATAGAGTACCAGGTGGCCTCTCACCTGATGCTTGAGGGCATGGTGGAGGAGGGGCTCGACATTGTGAGGACGTGCCGTGAGCGGTACGACGGAACCATCCGCAATCCCTTCGACGAGTACGAATGCGGGCATTGGTACGCACGGGCGTTATCCAGCTACGGCCTGATCCAGGGACTGACCGGCGTTCGCTACGATGCAGTGGAGCGAACGCTTTATATCGACTCCCGCATCGGAAACGACTTCCGCGCCTTTCTTGCGACGGCGTCCGGGTTTGGAACGGTCGGCCTGAAGGCCGGCCGCCCGTTCGTCCAGATGAAATCCGGCCGACTGGACGTCAGAAAATGCCAGGTGGGAGGAAAAGAAATGACGCTGAGCACGGACTAGCACGGACCAACACGGACGAAAACGGACAACGCTTGGTCCGTGTTCGTCCGTGTCAGTCCGTGTTCGTCCGTGTCACTCGTACCGCAGCGCAATGAGCGGATCCACGCGGGTGGCGCGCCGGGCGGGTATGCTGGCGGCGGCTAGCGCAATCACGACGACAAAAGCGGCTGCAGCCGCGAAAGTGAGCGGATCGTGCCCGGTGACCCCGAACAGCAGATTCAAGATCGTTCCTGAAACGGCCAGACCAAGCAGGCTGCCCAGTGCCACGCCAATGACGGCGAGCGCCAGGACACGCTTCAGCACAAGGTTCAGCACCGAGGTGCGCGGAGCGCCAAGCGCCATCCTGATCCCGATCTCCTGAGTCCTTGCCGTGACCGAATTCGAGACGATTCCGTACACCCCAGACAAAGCCAACGCCAGGGCGAGCAGGGCGAGAACCGCCGTCACCAGGGCCGCCGTCCGCTGCTTTGCGAACATGCCTTGAAGGTGTTCCCGGGCGGTCTTCACACTGACCGGGATAACTTTTGGATTCAGCTGACGAACCTCCTGTCGGACGCGGTCCAGGACAAAACCTGTGGGTCCAGCCGGCTGAAGAATGAGGTGCAACCGGGGCGAAGGATACTGGCTAACCGGAATGTACATGAAAGACCCCGTTCCGGCCAGCAGGGCACGCATATCGTAGTGACGCGAATCGGCAACGACTCCCACCACCGTACGGAGCTCGTGCCCAGCCTCGAGTTTCCTCCCGATGGGATCCTGTCCCGGCCAGTAAGTACGTGCCATGGTTTCATTGATGACAGCGACCCGTTTGCTTTCCTTTGTGTCCGTTTCCCCAAAACCCCTGCCTGCAAGTATCGGAATCCCCATCGTTTCGAAATAGCCCGGTCCAACGGAATTGCCCGTCAAATTGACAGTTTGGTTCTCGATACGGCTCTGCCCCCACTGCATTCTGAAGAGATCAAGCGGCAGGCAATGAGCCAGCGAGGCGGACGAAACGCCGGGCAGCTTTTGAACGCGCTCAAGCAGTGGGCCATAGAAGCGTTCAGCCTCGCGGGGAGTGAGCTCGAAGGACACCATCAGGAGGTTCTTACGCGCAAACTCAGGATTGAGCGCGAACCAGTTTCCGAGACTCCGGGTGAGCAGGCCGGCGGCAATCAGCAACACGAGGGAGATACAAACCTGGGCGACGACCAGCGTTTCGCGGAGCCAGGACCGGCTGCGGTGCGCGTGCTGTCCCTGCCGCAGACAGATGGAGAATTTCTGTCTCACTCCCTGGATGGCTGGGGCAAAACCAAAAAGCGCTCCAGCGGCCACGGAGACGGCGAGAGCAAAGCCGAGCAACGAGAAATCGATGGAGAAGCGGTAATTCTCGTCGGTGAGGGGGCCAGCGACGCCTAACCACCCGAGGAGTATCGGGAAAGAGGCGGCAAAAGCGAGCGCAGCCACTCCCCCCGCTAGACCCAACAACACGCTTTCCGTCAGGAACTGGCGGAACAATCGCATCCGGGGGGCGCCGAGGGCTAGCCGGACGGCCACCTCCCGCCGCCGCACCCAGGTCCGGGCCAGCATGAGGCTGGAGACGTTTGCACAAGCGGAAATCAGGACCAGGAGCGAAACGGTCAGGTAGGCAAACATCTCGAGGTGCACCGCCTGGCGCTCAGACGGACCCATCGCGCCGTGACCGGCCGGAGTGACACCAACGACCCAATGTCCGTCTTTTCTACGCGAGTCGGTCAAGAGCATTTTCGACATCGATTTGACAGCGCTGTGCGCTGATTCCCAGCTCACGCCGGGCCGAAGTCGGCCTATGACATCCAGCCACTCGGTATTCCTGCCCATCAGGCGCAACTGGTCGACATGCTCAGGAGTCGCCTCCATTGCCCAAGGCAAGAGAGTGTTGTGCGCCTCCAGCGGCCCCCACACCTCGGTCACTTCGCCGGCCCCCGCTCCCTTGAAATCATTACCGGCGACGCCGATAACCGTAAAAACCTCGCCGTTGATCCTGAGCGTCTGGCCGATCGCCGAGGGCGAGGAAGCGAAACGCCGCCTCCAGAAGGATTGGCTGATCACGGCCACTTGGTAAGGATCATCCGGCTGAAAAGCACGGCCGACCGACAACGGACACCCGAGGACCTGGAAATAATTGCGGGATACTATGCCGACCGGAATTCTCTCCGATGTGTCGTTGCTGACAAGCAGGGCCACTCCGGTGGAATAGGCGGCCACGCCTTCGAAAACGTCTGTCCGCTGTCTGAAGTCCAAATAATCAGCCCCCGCAAAACCGCCTGTACCTGCCTCGGAGGTGCCCTTGTAAAAGTAGACCAGTCGAGACGGCTCGGAAACGGGAAGCTCCCGAAGCAATGTCAGGTTGATGAGGTTAAAGACGGCAAGGTTCGCCCCGATCCCGAGGGCCAGCGAAATGACGGCTATGGCGGTTGTCCCCGGGTTCCGCCAGAGCAGGTGCGCGCCGTGCCGGA